>JANMKT010000067.1:0-20570 GCA_031372185.1 Novosphingobium sp. | reverse complement strand
AATGTCGCCAGCAGCCGCCAGACAATTCGTTCGGCTTCAACCTGTGCCATCGGAGCGAGCAATGGCGACTGGTCAATCCGGGCTGAAAAGCCGCTGCTGCGCGGCCCCGTGTGCGGGGCGAGCTGCGCGATCGTGCTGGCCACAACGCTGGCGAAATCGCACTCTCCGGATTCCAGCTCAAGCACGCCGCTGTCCAGCCGGGCCAGCCGTTCAAGCTCCTCGAAGGCCGCCAGCATCCGCGCTGCATCGCCTGCAATTGTTGCCGCCAGCGCCCGATACTCGTGCGGGACCTGGCCAAACAGCTGCTGCTGGATGATCTCGGCAAAACCCTGGATCGCGTTGACCGGTGTACGCAGCTCATGCAACAACTGGCGGACCCGGTCAGAGGCCGTGTCTGGCACCGCGCGCATGGCTTCAATCAGCGGAGCGACCGCGCGCCGCATCCGGCCGCGATAACCGGCAAAGCGTCCGCCGACCGGTTCAAACCACGGGGTTGCTTCAGCCAACCAGTCACCAGCAATAGACGGCGCCCCGATGATCGAGAGCCGGCCTGCACGGATCGGCTGGCGGCAACGCACAGCATCAGCCAACGCCAGCTCAACCTGCGCGGGATTGGCGAGATCGCGCCCGGCCAGGGTCAACCCGATCGCCATCGGCGCTACGCCCGGATCGGCCCAGCAGATCCGCCCGGCGGCATCAGTGGCAAAATCGAACGCGCGAACCTCTGCGGGGACATGCAAGACATGATCCTCGCCCAGCGGCAGGCGCGGGGCATCGCCGGGGCGCGGTGCGTCAATTACCTCACGGGCGCGGCGATAGGCTTCGATCCGCCGCACAATTGCGCCGATCCGCTCCGGTTCTGCCCCGGCTGCCGGTGGCGCAATGGGCGGGAGAACTTCCTCGCCGGTCGCCTGCTCACTTGGCGGCAGACCGCGATCATGGATCCCGAGCCGGTCCAACTGACGCTCTACCAGCGGACCAAGATCACGGCGCTGGCGGACAAAGCTGCGCGCAGGCACCGGCAGCGCCGGGATCAGATCAAGCCATTGTTCTTCGGACAGACTGGCCTTGGCAATCGCAGCGCTGGCCACCCGTGGCTCGCTGGCGGCCAGCGCGGCCACCAGCCGGGGTGAGCGCAGCCGCATCCCCGGTTCACCCAACATGGCCGCCTGCTCGGCAGCAGGGATGCCCGCAGCCAGCTTTGCAAGCAAGTCATAGGCAGCGTCGATCTGGTTTCCGCGCGCCTCACTGGGGGAAGTTCCAAGCAGATCAAGCAGTTGGCGCAGCTGGATGCGCGACGTCACTGCACCATCAGCGCGAAAGCGCAGCACGGTGGCAAGACGGTCGTCAAAGTGCATCATCGCTCCGCGCAGGCCGGCTCCGGATGGAGGCCAAAGGGATCAGCGTGGGCCTTAGCAGTTCGGCGTGGCAACGGAAGCGAAGCTGATTGCTGCGTTGCAAAGCGGGACAATTGCGAGTTGAAACAATAAAATTATCGCTGGCAGGCACCATTAGTTGTGAATATTGCCACAACCGGGCATTGTGCTGCGCAGACAGGCTGGGAAAGTTGGGGTATATGGCGAATCTTGACCAGATTGATCGGCGGCTGCTCGCTGAATTGCAGGATGAGGGCCGCGTTACCAACGTCGAGCTGGCCAATCGGGTTGGCCTCACCGCGCCGCCCTGCCTGCGCCGGGTTCGGGCACTGGAAGAATTGGGCGTTATCAAGGGCTATCACGCCGAACTCGATGCCTCGAAGCTGGGTTTTGCAATCACCGTATTCGCGCTGGTCAGCCTCAAGAGCCAGGCCGAAGATTCGCTCCGCCAGTTCGAAGATCACATGAAAAACCTGCCCGAAGTGCGCGAATGCCACATGCTGAATGGTGAGATCGATTTCATCCTCAAGGTGGTGAGCAAGGATCTGCAGAGCTTCCAGGAGTTTTTGACGTCGAAGCTCACCCCTGCGCCCAATGTGGCGAGCGTGAAGACGAGTTTGACGATCCGGACGGCGAAGCAGTTGCCGGGGGTGCCGCTGGAGTAGTCTTAAGTCGAGCTGAAAAGGCGGCTAAAAATCTCGTTTTGGCCAATCCAAACTTGGTCGAATTTTTCGTTGGCAATTCCGGCACATTGCTCCCACCAAGCGAGGTTAATTTCTTCCGACCTTTCGACTGGGGCTGCATTGAACCAGATCACCAATCCATCGCATTTTTCATAGTGCTTCGATGTCTTGGCATGCACTCTGCTCCTAACCACCTCTTTGAGCATTTCAGGTGTAGACCACTCTGATTCCTCGAATGACCGGATCGGTTCTTGCGCAGTTTTGTACTCGTCACCTCTACGTCGAGCCGGGTGATCTATTTCTGTCGTCTCGAACCAAAGTTCACTTCCATTCAATAAAATCGCGAAATCTGGGGTTTGTTGACCATGCACAGGTTTAAGCAAGCGCACCGAAGTAGCATCAACATGGCCTGAAAAGCGGGAAGCAACAAACGCTTCTCGAAAGTCTTTACCCGGGCCCCTCATTGAAAGACGGCCAAGCGCGGAGCGAACGCATTCGGCACGCTGTTTCAAGGCGTTCGGTGATTGCCATTCAAAGAATGGACTCTCCGACAAAATTACCACGGTTTACCCAGCAAAATTAATCACCCCATTTGCACTGCGTGAAAATGGAGAGGAGCCTGATCGCGTCGCGCGTCAAACCACCCGCTTCGCCAGCCAGTCCTCCAGCCATTTGATCGAATAATCGCCGTTGATGATATCCGGCTCGGTCAGCAGCGCCTGATGCAGCGGGATCGAGGTTTTGACCCCGGCGATCACCATTTCCTCCAGCGCGCGCCGCAATCGCATGATGCAGCCTTCGCGGGTGCGGCCATAGACGATCAGCTTGGCGATCATCGAATCGTAATAGGGCGGAATTTTGTAACCCGCGTAAAGCCCGCTATCGACCCGCACATGCATCCCGCCCGCCGCGTGGTAATTGGTGACAAGGCCGGGTGAGGGGGTGAAGTTGAACGGGTCTTCGGCGTTGATCCGGCACTCGATCGCGTGGCCCTTGAACTCGATGTCTTCTTGTTTGACCGAGAGCGGCTTGCCATCGGCAATCCGGATTTGTTCGCGGACCAGATCGACTCCGGTGATTGCCTCGGTAATGGGATGTTCCACCTGCAGGCGGGTGTTCATCTCGATGAAATAGAACTCGCCGCCTTCCCACAGGAATTCGATCGTGCCCGCACCGCGATAGGCCATGTCGGCCATCGCCTTGGCAACGATGCCGCCCATCCGCATCCGGTCTTCCTGCGAAATGACCGGGGAGGGGGCTTCTTCCAGCACCTTCTGGTGGCGGCGTTGCAGCGAGCAATCGCGCTCGCCCAGATGGATGGCGTTGCCATTGCCATCACCGAACACCTGAAATTCGATATGGCGCGGATTGCCGAGGTATTTTTCGAGATAGACCGTCGCATCGCCGAACGCGGCTTTGGCCTCTGAGCCCGCCTGCTGCATCAGTGTTTCAAGCTCGCCCGGCCCGGTGCAGACTTTCATGCCCCTTCCGCCGCCGCCTGAGGCCGCCTTGATGATCACCGGATAGCCGATTTCCGCCGCGATCTTGGCCGCTTCAACTGGATCAGTAATCGGGCCATCTGAGCCGGGCACCAGCGGCATGCCCAGCGCGCCCGCAGTTCGCTTGGCTTCAATCTTGTCACCCATGGTGCGGATATGTTCGGGCTTGGGGCCGATCCAGGTGATCCCGTGAGCCTCGACAATTTCGGCAAACTGGGCGTTTTCCGACAGGAAGCCATAGCCGGGGTGGATCGCATCGGCATGGGCAATCTCTGCCGCCGAAATGATCGCTGCAACGTTGAGGTAGCTGTCCTTGGCGGCAGGTGGCCCGATGCAGACAGCATGATCGGCCAGACGGACATGCATCGCATCTGCATCGGCAGTGGAATGCACTGCAACCGTCTCGATCCCCATCTCATGCGCCGCGCGGTGAATCCGCAGCGCAATCTCACCCCGGTTGGCGATCAGCAGGCGTTGAATTGCCATAGGCTCAGGCGACCACCACCAGCGGCTGGTCGAATTCGACCGGCTGCGCGTTTTCAACCAGGATGGCGGTGACTGTACCGGCACGCGGTGCAGTGATGGTGTTCATCACTTTCATCGCCTCGATGATAACCAGTGTGTCACCGGCCTTGACCTCGGCCCCGATGCTGATGAAGTTTGCTGAACCGGGTTCGGCGCCCAGATAAACCGTGCCGACCATTGGTGATTTGATCGCATCAGGATCGACCGCAGGGGCTGGGGCGATAACCGGCGCAGCGGGGGCAGCAGCCTGAGCAACCGGCGCCGCAACGGCTTGAACTGCAGCGGCCGGAGCCGCTTGGCGCACGACCTTGATCTTGCGATTGCCGTCCTCGACCTCAATTTCGGACAGGCCGGTTTCAGCCAACAGTTCAGCCAGTTCGCGCACCAGCGCAGTATCGATGCTCATGCCGCCGGAAGTCCGGCTGGCGCCCTTTTCGTCGGCCATGCGATCCTCATGGTTGCCTATCCATTGGCCTATGCGCGGGGCCGCTGGCGTAGGCAAGGGCCGATTGGCAGTTTTGCGCGGCAGTTTTGCGCGGCAGTTTTGCGCTAGAGTGAAGCTGCGGCCTCAAGCGCGAGCAGATAACTTTGCGCGCCGAAACCGGCGATCGAGCCTTTGGCCGCCATTCCAACATAGCTCTTGTGGCGATAGGCTTCGCGGGCGTGGGGATTGGAAAGATGCACCTCGATCACCGCGGTCTTGATCGAACGGATCGCATCATACAGCGCCAGGCTGGTGTGGGTCAGCGCGCCCGCGTTGAGCAGGACGGCTTTGGCCCCCTCAGCCTGGGCTTCGTGGAGCCAGTCAACCAGATGGCCTTCGTGGTTGGATTGACGTATCTCGACGATCAGGCCCAGCGCGGTGGCCCGGCTCGTCAGGCTTTCAGCGATATCATCCAGCGTATCAGAGCCGTAAACCTCTGGCTCGCGGGTGCCGAGCAGGTTCAAATTCGGCCCGTTGAGGACGTAGATGGTGGTGGAAGACATGATTTTGCCCCGCTGGAACCGCGCTTGTTTAGCGTTCCATAGCCTGATGGCGCGCTCAGGCAAAGCTGCGTTGAGACCTATTGGTTTGGATCGTTCTGGGCGCTATCCTCTTCGGGCGTGGCCTCTTCCTCGACCGTCTGCGATGCTCTGGCACTTTCAGCCGATTTAGCTGCCTTTTCGGCCCGATCCGCCGCCGCCTCTGCCCGGGCTGCGGCTGCGTTCATTGCACCAAGCTTTTCGGCCGCATCAGCATCCTGGCCAGAACAACCGCCAAGCAGCAATGCCGCAGCAGCGGCCAAAGTCAGCGCCGCGCCTGTTGGCAATCGGTGTCCACTATTCCTACTCACATCAAGACTCCTTTTACACCCGTAACAGATGTAATCTCGAGACCTTGCATAGCAGGGAAAGATTACCTGAAACTAACCAACTTACGCTGCGCTGACATTCGATTTTTCAATTTCCAGGCTTCAATTGATGGTCAAGCGTCACTGCCGGCAATTTTGCCCCACTGGCGGGCGACCGTATAGCCAAGGTAGCCGGTCCCAAACAGCGCATAGAGCGGCTCGGGCAGCCCGGCCAGATAGGCTGTCATCCCGGCGCTGATGGCCTGGGCGGCCTCGGGGCGGAAGGCAGAGATAATTCCCATCGGCACTGCCCACAGGATCATTACATACATGACATAAAGAAAGCTTGGGCGGGCGCGGCTGGTCCACGGATCAGGAGACGTTGCCTCCGCCACCACTGCTGAGAGCCGGGCCTGCAGGGTTTCCATTTCCTGCGAGCCTTGCAGCTTGATCAGCTCCAGCTTGGCCCGTTCGCGCGCGGCTTTATCGGGGAGAACCTTGTCGATGATCGAGGCGATTGGGCCGATCAATGATTCGAGAATAGGCATGTATTAGCTCCTTCGGGGGATTGAGGGAGCAGGTCACGTAACCAAAAAGGTTTGTGTAGGAAAATATGAAGCTGGGTTTCGGGGTTTTCGCGAAAAGCGCCCTCAGGACGTCTTTGCGTGGCGAAAACTGGTCGGGACGACAGGATTACAGTAAATAACTGGAATCGGCTAATAAAATAAGGTAAAAACAGCTACACAGCACCTGCACAGCTATGGATTTCCGCGCCCCTGCGCCGCTAATCTACACAGATTCTGCACAGTGGAGCATGGCGATGGCGTTTATAACCGACAAGGAGAAGCTTAAATCCGGCCTGATTATCTTCAGGCGTGGCGATGTGGCGCACCGCAACTTCTATTGCCGCATCAAGCTCCCGAAGGAGGATCGCTATAAGACCATTGCGCTAGGGACAGCGGACCGGCAGTCAGCGCATGATCAAGCGTTCGACCTCGACGCGGACATTCGCTTTCGGATCAAGCATGATGTTCCCGTGTTCAACCGCCCTTTTCGGCAGGTTGCAGAGGAATATATCGCTGTTCAGCAGCGGCGCGCCAAATTGGGCGAAGTGGCCGCCGATAGTGTCAAGAACGTCGCCAATCGCTGTCGCCGGGTGTTGGACGATTATGTTGGCAGCACGCAGATTCACCTAATTGGTCAAGATCGCTGGTCAAATTATCCTACTTGGCGAAGGGAGAACGGCAAAGGGCGGACGCGGGCAATCGTCAGTGACGCAACCATTGGCGTTGAAATGGGCGCTTTCAACGCGGTGATGAGCTTCGCGATCAGCAAGCGCTATGTTCCGGCGAGCCATCGCTTCGAAGGTAGGCCGAAACTCAAAACCATGCGGCGCGATGAGTTTACGACGGAGGAATATCGCAAGCTGCACAGCTTCGGCCGGAAATGGATCAAGGCGGCGACATCGCCGCAAGGAATCTGGTATCGCAACATCTGCTACAATTTCATGCTCATCATGTGCAACACGGGCATGCGCCCGCCTGAAGCGAGGAACTTGCGCTGGCGAGACATCATGGCTGCAAAGGACCGTGACGGCAGGGAGATTATTGTCCTATCCGTGCAGGGCAAAGGAAAGTCCCGCAAACTGGTCGCGCCCAAGAGTGTCGGCGACTATCTTGATCGCGTTCGCGAGCTTTCCAAGGCCACTCTGCCCGACGATCCCGTATTCACCATTATCAACGGCAAGCCCGCCAAGTATCTCTACAGCGACACGGTGCAGGACCTGTTGACGGAATCGGACTTGCGGATGGGGCCGAGCGGCATTTCCCGTTCGACCTATTGCTTCCGCCACACCTATGCGACCTTCCGCCTCTCCGAAGGCGTCGATGTTTACATTCTTGCCGAGCAAATGGGAACTTCGGTCAAGATGATTGAGCAGCATTACGGCCATGTGAACACGGTGAAACATGCTGATCGCGTCCTGATGGGCATGACCGGTTGGGAATTGGTCCGAGAGCCTGGCGACGACAGCGAAGCTGCTGCAAAGGCCGCGAAGGCTGCGGCGACACGCGATCGCGCCGGTCGCTCTCAGATACGAAGCCGCTCTCGTCGCTCTTGAGGGCAGCGCATCAAGCCGCGATTCCCCCTTTCCCGCGCCCAGCCTGGGCTCTTTGGCGGGATTTGGTTCGCCCACGCACCGCCGGTGAATTTTAGTGGGCGAACCGCCAAGCGGGCAATGGAAACAGGTGCGCTGAGCCTCAAGCACCCCGTTGCACGCGTCTTTATGTCCGAGCGCGGGAAAGCGACCTACATAGGTCGCACCCTGCTTCCGCGAAATGACAATCGATGGGTCTTGTCATGCTGGCCATCAAAAATCCTGAACAAGCTTTGGCCATCGCCGCATGTGACGCAGCAAAGCACCTATCGATCAGAAAATGCCGAGATCATGATCGATAGAATGGTGCTCTATCGATCACGCCCGACTTCGGACGAAACGGAGCGTTTCATCGCCAGCGGTCAGATAGACCGCTCTCCACGGCTCTGACGCGAGAGAATGGCGTGCGTCGATGACACCCGCGCGCTCCAAATAGCAAATTGCGCTGTTCATCCGCCGTGGTTCCCAACCTAAAGATTCGGCGAGCTGCTCGGTCTCGGCATCTTCGACACCCTCGCCAACCACCCGGGTCACTTCTCAGCGATAATCAACACCCATAGTTGGTATCCTCGGGAAAGTGAGACTTCACGCCCTTCCGGCGGTCTCACTTTCCCGAGGATACCAGCTATCGAGCGAGTCGGTGGCTGAAGCCAGCGCCCGACTGAAGTCGGGGGGTTTCCTCCTCGAGTGGGACACTAAATCGATCGGTCTTGAATTTTCTGATTCAATGCCGTATCTGATGTCGGAAGCGTCGTATTTTGGCAGAAGCAATGTTGACCTTGGCAGATCAGATTCTGGAGCGTTTCCCGGGAAGCGGGGTCGTCGATCGCGCAAACCTCGCGCTCAGCGCCAACTATGATTCTGTTGGCCGCGCCCTCGGACAGCTGGTCAAAGAGCGCAAGCTGGTGCGTGTCGGTCGCGGACAATACAAAAAGGCCAGCGGTCGCGCGCCCGTATCGGCAGGCTCGATTGCCGAACTGATTGAGCGCAAGGTTGCGCGGTCGAAGCGCAACGTATTCCTTCGTGGAGATTTCGTAGGCCTCGGCAGCTATGATGCGGTGGGCCGCGCCTTGCGGCAGATAATCCAGTCCGGACGCATGGTGCAAATCGGCTATGGCCTCTATGCCAAGGCTGAACGCTCTCCCTTCACTGGCAAAGCTTCTCCTTTGGTCGGCATCAAGCGCCTCGCTACCGAGGCACTGGCCCGGCTTGGCAAGACCGTCGTGACGTCGAGCTTTGATGCCGCCTACAACAGCGGCCGCTCGACGCAAGTGCCGACTGGACGCACGCTGGCCGTCCGGGACCGCGTGCGCCGCCGTATCGGCTATGACGGTAATTATGTCGTTCTCGAGCGCGCCTGACACGTTCACTCTCGGTCGTGTCGCTGGTGCGCTCGCGGTCGATGAATCCTTCGTGGAGAAGGATTGGTATGTCGTTCAGGCCATCAACGCACTGATCGAACTGGCCACCCCTGATATCACGCCGGTCTTTTCTGGCGGCACGTCTCTGCTCAAAGGGCATCAGCTGATCAAAAGGTTTTCCGAGGACATTGACTTCAAGCTTTCGCTGTCGGCCGATTTTCTGGCTAAATCCAGTGGTCAGAGAAGGTCGGCCCTGAGCACCTTCAAGAAAAGCCTTGAGGTGGGATGGAAGGCTGCCGGGTTCTCAGTCACCAGTGTTGAGGCGGGCAGCGGAAACGCGTTCATCAAGATTGAGATGGACTATCCCACCGTCCTCGAAGGCCATGATGCGCTGCGGCCTCATATCCTGGCTGAGCTATCCGCCAAGCCGCCCCGCTTGCCGACGATAGAACGGCCTCTGTCTTCGTTCATTGCGCAATACCGGCGAGGTGATCCAGAGATCCCGGTCATACAGTGCGTCGATCCGGTGGAAACTGCGGCGGACAAATTAAGCGCGTTTGCCTGGCGCGCGATTGTTCGAGATCGTAGCAGCGATCAGGATGATCCAACAATCGTACGTCATCTGCATGATCTCGCCATGCTTGAGCCGACAATCGGTGCGAGTAGCAATTTTTCGGCCTTGCTCGCTGAGACATTGGTCGCGGATAGTGGTCGAGGCGGCGGCGGGGTAGCCTCGTTGCCGCCCGCAGAGCGATTGAGCACGATGCTCGATATCCTCGATGCAGACGAACAATACGAGGCAGAATATACCCGGTTCGTCGAGGGTATGGCCTTCGCAGGTGATGCGGAGATCCCGAATTTTAGAGCAGCAACTGAAGCTGTACGCCGTCTGAGCACCGCTGTCGCCTAACCGCTGCGTCGTCGTTTATCGTCAGGGCGTAGTCCCGGGTAACCGAGTTCAGTTCGCGCCCTGCGCAGAGCTGCTGTGCTTTGCTTGCAACCGGTCCTCCAGACCTAGCAAAATTTTCTCGGCTGCGGAAAAAAGATAAGCACGCCGACCCGGGGATTCGCCATCGCGTGGTTTGCGGTAGGCATGTCTTAGAAGGAATATCGCGACTGCAACGGCGTATTCGCCGACGGAGAGCTGATCTGCAAGTCCGACTCTGCGGATATCCCGGAGCATATCGTGAATGTGGCTAAGCGGAGTTGCCGGGAGGAGTGCGCCAGGAACATTGAGCAGGGCATCAACGTCAAAGGCTTTATCAATAAAGGTCTGCCAAATCGCGAAGTTCTGTTCCTCCATTTGCAGCGCCAAAGCTGCATCCAAGGAAGCAGGATCGGCGACCAGGGGGCCGGAGCCTACCGATGCCAGGTCGATAAGAATTGCTTGACCGTTTCTGACCCGCACATTGTCGCCATGCAGGTCACCGTGCATTGTCGCGCAGCGGTGCGTCATTGGCGGGAGCGCGTCGAGCCGGTTCGCCAGCATTTCAGCGCTCATGGTCGCGCCATGTTTCTTGGCTTGCTGAGCACATGCCTCGGCTCTTTTTTGTGCAGCTTGGGAACCCTGCCAAGCCGCGCCACCAAGGCTTTTGGCTAACGGCATGGTAATCGGTTTTTGATTGTGGTGGTAAGCCTGACGTCGCCAGCCTCTCAAAGCATCATCGAAGAGTGAACCCACTATTCCCTGGGTTGCCCCTTGATTTGCGAGATCAATGAGGGAGGCCGAATGTTCAACAAAGTTGCCGACGATGATACCTCGCTTCGCGCCTAGAACGCATCTCGAAAAGTCTAGGTTCGGCCGAGCATAAAATGGCAAAAAAAGGGCAGAGCAATCTCTGTAATTGTCCAGCTCTCGCCTAATCTTCGGCGACCGATCGAATTTGACGAAAAATGGTAACGGGTGAGGGCCAACCCTCGAATCTCCTAGCTCGGCGAATACCTGGAATACATCCGCGCTCGTGCCTCCAGTAATCTTGCACAGATTGATTTCGGTGCAGTCATGAAATGCCCGTTTCAGCAGCACCTCGTCTTCTGCGTATTTTGGCTTGTCGCCTTTGATGCGAAGCTTGGTGTTCCAGCGCGGACCGGGCGTGTGATCAAGGATATCGTTGAATATCCTGCTCGTGTGACCATGCGCAGCGACCCTCGGGATCATCCACGCATCGAGCGACGAGAAGGTTCTGGTCACCGGATCGACTTCAATCAGTGGGCATATGGTTCGGACCATCAGTCCATGAACCATGCTTGCGCCAATCAATCTTGCCGTCGCCTGTTCGATCAGCACGTCGGATCCATTATGAACGCTGAAAATGATTGCGCGAGAATTTGCCAGAGCAGTGTCTGTCTCCGACAGTCCCAACCCCTTTTTGTGGACGATCTCGAGTCGAAGCGTTTTCGCGTCCTGTAGGTCCGAGTCTGTCGGGGCAACCCCCAGCCAGATCACATTGTTTCGATAGATCATTCCGACATCGACCTCGCCATGCCAAACATGGTCGGAGGTCGAGCAAAAAGGACAACCGCTCCGTGACTCAGGTCGATCTGGTCGTTAAGGCCGAGCTGCAAGTCAGGTTTGCTCCCCACCCCTTCGATCATTAACTCGAACTGTGGCGCGATTGATGCAAGTGCGCGGATCTGGTTCACCGTCAATTGGGGTAGGGGAACCTCAAAACGTTCACCGTTGACATAAAGGAGATAGGAGACGGTGGGGGGCTTGCTCATTGCTCGCGGCCCTTCCAGAGCGAGACGGTGCTCTTTGTTTTGAAATGAACCTGCTTTTCGACAACGGCCTCTCCTCGTCGCACGAGAAGCTGACAGCCCCATAAGGCATCCCATGGGTGTACCGACGCTTCTTCGGCCAACGTTTCATAATGAACGAAGCGGTTGCCAATAGATATCAGGGCCTTCTGTATCGCCTTCAGGTTTGCTGCATCGACTTCTGGGTTGTTCATCGAGCCGTCGCACCAGAAAACCACGTCACGCCAAACAATGAAGTGTGCTCGGCATCCTTCATTTCGCCAAACAGATGGGTATAGGGTCAATTCGTCGTTGCGCCGATCGAGCCGCCAGGCTTTCCCGGAACGAGCGTCCAGGTTTATCGTCAGCACATCGCCGCAATTATCGGGACATCTCAAAACGATCCCGCGAGGCACACCTCGCACAACCAGGGTGTAATCGCCCGCATCCTCAAGACGCTCGACGGCATCGGTATGTCGCTCAACCTCCCCGCAAAAGCGCAATTTCGATACCCTACTCATTTCGGCGCTCAGGTAGCGGAGCATCCGTGGCCATGCCGGCAGTGGAATCTCGTCCACAAAATGCGCAATCGGGATTCGCATCGACCTCGGCAGCATGAACGCGACCTCGGTTAGCGTCATAGGTCAGATATCGGGGATTTGATGGAATTCCGGTTACTGCAGATAGAAACATCGTCACTGCAAGCGATGCGACAGTGCTATTAAGGCTGATCACCGATGGCTGGACGACTCCATGACCACCTTGGAAATAGGGATCGGCCGCGCGCTGTGCCTTGGTCATGAGTTCTTCACGGATGCGATTGGGGTCAAGATGGCGCGCGCACCAGAGGCAAGGCAAACCTGGCGCGATCATCTTTACATGACCGGCCAGTTGCATAGGACCCTCGCTCACGGTGATCGACACTCCCATGTCTATGACGGGCACCCTATATTGATAGGCAAACTGATTGACTAGATGACGGCTGGCCTGCGTATCCGTGCAATTGAAGATGAAATCGACGCCGACAAGTCGCTTTGCGGTTCCGGCAACGGTAACGTCTGCAATCAGTTGATCAACGACGGTCTCGGGTCGAATCTGCTGAACCATTTCAGCCGCGACCGCGGTTTTTTGCCGATCGATATCGATTTTCGTAGCTCCTACCAACCTGTTCAGATTGGTCGATTCCACACAATCATGATCGACCAAGACGAGACGGGAAACGCCCAAATGAGCAAGCTGCTGGGTAACTATTGATCCCGTCCCGCCCAACCCGATGACGGCAACGGTCATCGATTGGAGGCGCGATTGGCCTTTGGACCCGAACGCCCGAATTTGTCGATCAAATTGGTCACCGCCGGTCGGTTCAGTCAGCCTCGCATCGGCTATCAGTAAGTTGCCGCCTACCTGCTTTACCCGCACCGCAGTGCCGGTACCCAATTCCCGTGCGATCAGGTGGTCACGTGAAAATAGTAAGGTGACATGCGGGGCAACGATGCTGCGCATGGCAAGGTACGTCTTAAGATCACGCTCGCATCTGTCATCAACGTCCGAAAATTGAGGTTTCCCTGCATGGACGTGGGAGTGAGAATAGATAAGCGACCAACCATTGAGTTTCGCGCGTTTCTCAAGCGCAAGACAGAAGCTAGTATCGAGCTTGACGTTTACGGCAGTCCGCTCGACATAGTCCTCACTTGAGGCGATGTGAACTTCCTCAATCAGCAGTACAAAATTCTCCGTCTGGCCAATGGGCACCGGCCTTGCCAAAAGAATGGCCGCAGATTCAAACCTCTCGTGCTGGATATCACGCCTGAGTGCGTCGAGGTCAGGTGCTGCAAAGACAAGGTCGATCATTGGAGCTTCTCAAATCTCGTCGCTATGATGCTGACATAGGTGGAGAGATCATCGCGGTTTGGATCCCAGTTCTGCGCAGCATCGGTAATGTGCCAAGAGAACCAAAAACACACAAGCGAGGTCTCCGGAATTGGGTTATCGTCTTGCGCATTGGTCGGCAGTCGACCATCGGCAAGCCGGAGCCCGGTTGTGGCCCAAAAGCAGTCTGGGAATGGCCCAGGGTAGCCAGCTGGGACAACGAAGCGAATGTCGGTCTTAGATTGGCTCCACCCGCCAGGGATGAGAAACTCCGGAACCGTCACTAATGCGGCCCCAGAAGCCAAAAGCTCGCAGGATGCGTTTGGGAATCTGGTTTTGAGCCTTGCAAATTGCCGCTCTGTTATCGGCGAGAGCATGGTTACATCCCGAAATTCGTTGGCGGTCGCGAAAAGAAGTGCTTGGGTCCGCCGTGTTTTTCGGACAGATCGACCACATCGCCATCTGCGATTAGCTTGTCTGGATCATTGCCCTTGCCCTCCTGTACAAGCTCGTGTTGAAGTTCAAATACAGGAACGGCTATCTTAATCAGTGCCTTGATTTCAGCGCCGGTTTTCATTTCCGCATCAGCCTGGATTTTATCATCCAAGTAAAAAAAGAAAATGTTCTTTGTCATCTTAATATCCTTATATTGGCATTGTCAGAAATTTACACACGATGAAAAATATATCGTTCATTGTATCTAAACACGTGGAGTTATTCGCGAAGCTGTCCTTATGTCTGCAATCGTCGTTCCCAATGCCTGCAAATTTTGTCGCATATCGTTAAACACTGGTTTCTCGCCGTCGGGGTCGCTGATCGTCACGATAGCGGTGAACGGCACCCCTTCTTCTGGCATAACTTCTCCGGCCCTGGTCAAATATTCTACGAACAGCCGCCAGTTGGACGATGGCCCAACGCCCTGCTTGAAGGTTTTGGCATGGACCTTGACTGGGCTCCACTTCAGATCGTGTTCGATTCGCTCCGCTTCAACTAAAGGAGACTCCCTCTTGGATGGCAGATAGAGCGGTTCAAGTCGGCCCTTCCAGCCGCCACTGGCCTGCTCTTGCTGCAACGTGGCGTTGATGTTGACGCGAACAAATTCAGAGCCAAATCTCGCATCTAGCGGTGGCGTCGAAACGAGTGTCAGTTTCGCCCGTCCGCGACATTTTCCGCCCGGGCCGACGAGTGATGCTGGCCATGGGAAGCGGAAATTGATTTGCTGACCGTGGGTGATGCGTGATGCGAAAACGAGCGTTATCGAATGCTCGCCTGTTTCCAGTATCTGATCTGCCGACGGTGGCATCCCAAAGCCGACCAGATGCCGCGCGACAGGGGCGAGAATCCTCGATTGCAGTGGTTCGGGAATTTCGGCGTGGTGAACCAGCAGCGCAATCAGGCTTTCGCGTGAGATTTCCCCTTCAATGGCATGATCGAGAACTGCGGCAGTCTTTGCAACAAGGGGCGAAGCATAGCTTGTTCCGCAGCCATCGATGATCGAACCGTCAGGCAATATGGAAAACAGGCCGTGCCCCAGCGTCGGGTGCTGGGTTCCCGATCCGCCAACATGGGCAAGATCGGGTTTTACATTTGCTCTCATGCCCGGCCCGCGCCGGCTAAAACGTGTGGGGGCAAACGGAATGCACCCATCAAGTCCCGGCGGATTGAGCGCAGCGACGGCTACATTCCTGGCGCTCTCCGCCGGAGTGTGCAACGCATCGTTACGGGCATTTGCAAGGTTGGTAAGGGCTGCGGTTGCATCAGCGGGCCATTCAGCCCGAAGATCCTGCGGCGCAATGTTTCCTGCAGAAATGAAAATAACCGCGTTGTTGGATTCGGCAATCCGGTCGAGGCGCGCGGCATAGGAGCTGTAGCGATCCGGAGCGGCCGGCTGGAGAATGTTGAGGCTCATATTGAACACGCGCACCCCATGCCGGGCTCGCGCATCGGAAATTGCCGTTTCCATCTCGTCAAAAAACTGGGGGAGCCCCTCGGGGTAATAGGAT
The DNA here is from genome assembly GCA_031372185.1 of Novosphingobium sp. Taxonomy (GTDB): domain Bacteria; phylum Pseudomonadota; class Alphaproteobacteria; order Sphingomonadales; family Sphingomonadaceae; genus Novosphingobium. The sequence continues at coordinate 5,032 of JANMKT010000067.1, read as the reverse complement.
GCGAACGTCCCGGCTTTCCGCTCATTTGGAAAAACCGCAACATCGACGAGTTCGGTGCCATCGGCTTCGGGGCAGATATGAGGTCCGTTAAGCGCGTTGCCGATCGTCGCTAATCCACCAATGAACGTACCATGTGAGAGATCGGCGTCCTCGTCGGCAAGAATATCCCAACGATCAATGACCCAGTCTGCCAATGCTGGACTGATCCCGCCATCGATCACGCCCATGCGGGGATGTGTCCTCCGGCTATCGCGCACAGGCACAATCGCCTGGGTTGGGCGCGTGATTGTGATTGGGCTGGCGGGAAGCGCTGACCGGACAATAATGCCGGGAAGTTCAATCCGTCGGACAAGGGGGTGTTTGTCGAGAAACGCCAAAAGTGATGCGTGACGGTCAAGATCAGGATTGAAAACCGTGATGTCCCGGCGGCGCTCACCTGACGATGGCTCGCCCAGGCGAAGAACTGGCTGATCGGTAGATTGGTCCAGCCGCACGGAAAGCAAGGGCTGCTTGGGACGGTGATTGGGCAACCGCTCCACTGTAACGCCATATTCGAGGCTGTTGAATCCCGCGACAAAGCTCTCGACCAGCCGGCGGTGGCCATTGTCGAGCCGATCCCATTCCGAACGAGCGGGAAGTGGCTCGAAGAGTTCGACTTGATAGCCGCTCCCGGTCATCGGATTGGAGAGCCAGGCGACAGCGTCCTCCAGCGAAAAATTGCGCCGGTCAGTCGGTCCGTATATCTCGATACGGTCGATTGCTCCCGCTTCGCTCTTTTGCGAAGACGGGTGGGGAACTTCCTTTTCCCGGTTAGGATCAAAGCGCATTTCAGTATGCGCTTCCGCCTTCGCAACCTCCGCCGCGACCTGACGCATTGTGCTTGGCCGCGCTTCGATGATCATGACGCCCAAATCACCGCCGCCGACAATGGGCGTCCGGTCATTTCTGAACAACGTCTCCATCGGACGATGGCTTTTTGCCCAGGCCTCCCGGCGAAGAATGACCTTCACGAAGCCCACGTCACCCTGCGCTTGAGCGCTCAGCACGCCGGAAATGGTTTCCAGCTGCCCGATTAGTGCCGTTTGGTGCGCACGAAATTCCCGGTCACGGTGTGCGAAGAAATCCTTCCGCCCACCGCCGCCATTTGTGACCCGCGCTTCTTCATAATTCTCCGGGTTGAGAACGATTTGTACCGGACTAGCCATTTGGCACCTCACCTTCGCTCAAGGCGGCGGCTTGCTTCCCAAGCTGGCGACTGACTGTCGATTTGTCCTTGCCCGAAATTTCTCCGATATCAGTCATTGAGAAGTTCAAGATGGGATCGTCACGCATCGCCCGGAACAGGCTGGTGGAATCCTCAAAGAGCAGTGCCCGGCGCTCGCTCTGAACACGGGCAGCGTTCAACGTCGCAAACTGGCGCAGCGTGTCCAAAAGGCCTCGCTTATCCTCCTCACGAACGGTCGTGGCCTTCTTGTATGTGCGAACGAGAGATTCGATTTCGGCGCCGGTGGCCCCTTCTGTAAACCACGAAATCAGGCGCAAGTGGCTGTCGGGGGCTTTGACCGGCGGCATAAAGTGCGCGGCAATCGTTTTTCGCATGTCAAAATCGGGCTTGGGGATCTCAAGTTGAACTTCAAACCGCCTCCACACTGCGGGGTCTAACAATTTGGGATGATTGGTGATTCCGACAGTGAACCCGACGTCCCGGCGGATATCGAGATTTTGTAGCAACGCATTGACCACGCGTTTGATCTCGCCGACCTCCTGCGGATCGTCGCGCACCTTGGCGATCGCATCGAACTCGTCGAGCAAGAGCACGCAGCGATAGCGATTGGCAAAGGTGAAAAGATTGCCGATGTTCCGCGCGGTTGTCCCCAGGAATGATGAAACAAGGCCGTCCAGCTTTACGAGGACAACCGGCAAATCCAGCTCACGCGCGATCCAGAGTGCCAAGCGAGTCTTGCCGGTGCCCGGTGCGCCATAGATCAGGCAAGTCTTCGACGGCCTGATATCAATCTCTGCCAACGCATCGAAATGCTCCCATTCCTCTACAATCGTTCCGATCGCTTGCCGAACGGTGGCGTTGAACAAAGGCGCCGAGGATTCGATATCGCCGGGGAATATGATTTCGGCCAAAGCGGCTGACGTTTCCCGATCTACGGGCACAGGTGTATTGCGGCCCAGAATCTCGCCCACAAGCGGTGCCTTCGATCGTTCGATACGACTTGGCGCAAGCTCTTTGGTGCGGTCAGCGGTGGTCAGGATGCTTGTCAGGGCGCTTGATTGCTTGGCCTCGCCATCTTTTGCCAAAGCGTCTCTCAGTCGTTCAACTTGCTTGCGCAGGGCAGGCGAGGCGTCCGCCATTGCGGCGCGACAGAGCGCCTGAACGATTGAAAAGTGTTCCATGACCGAATCCCGTTGTGGCGTTGCGTTTTTTGCCATGATGATGCGCATAGCGATCCGAAAGGTGCATTGCAATCACCATTTGTTGCATAAATTCGTTAAATGATGCTGAATTCCGAGGACATGTTGCATGATCCAGGCTTTGCGTTGCGGTTTAGTCGTCGATTTCGGCATCTACGCCATGTTCGTGCAAGTGGATTCGCGACATTCCGGTTCTTCAGAAGGGGAAGGCCTTCCCCTGCTGACCAACCCGCTGCGCGGTTTTGTCAGACCCCTTCTGCGGGAGTGCCCGCAACGCCCCATAAAATGAGCGGGGCTGATGACGCACACTGCCGATTGAAAATCGGACAGGGTGCGATGGCTTGATCGCGGCCCCGCACGCACTCTGAATCGGCGTCGGTCGGATCAGCGCAGGATTACCAGAACGACTATCACCGCCCTGGCAATCCTACACAGTCCCTCTTGCCGAAGCCTCCTTTCAGGGTGCGGTTTTTGCTTGTGTCATACCGCTGGTCGCTACCGCGATGATTGGCATGAGCAGGGTGTTTGTGGACGGCGCGGGTGCGCCGGCGTTTCTGTGGCCGTCCCCGAAGAGGGGGATGGGCGGCGCTTCCGGCTAGACCCGCCGCGCTCAGGCGCAACCCGGCAAGCCGGGTCTTTCACTCTGTTGCAGCCTTACAGGTGCGCCTGATCCCGGCGGGCCTCTTGGTCGCTCTTTGCCGCCCACCCCCCTCTCCGGGGTCGGTGTGGTTTTTAGGGCGAGGAGGCTGTGATGGCGGTTGGCAATCGGAAACGTGGTTTTGGTGGCAAGGGCAAAGCGGCGCTGCGCGTCGCGCGCGGGAGCGATGCGCCGCGCATTTCGCTTTATGATGAGGTGACGGCGAAGATCATCGCCCAGCTTGAGGCGGGTTGTTTTCCTTGGGCGCAGCCGTGGAGTACGGCGGCGGCAGTGCCGGGACTCCCGCGCAACGCGGTTTCGGGGCGTCCCTATTCGGGCGTCAATGTTCTCATTCTGTGGGGCGCAGTCATTGAGGGCTGCTACCCGTCGCAGGATTGGTTGACCTTCCGGCAGGCTCTGGCCGCTGGCGGATGCGTCCGCAAGGGTGAGCGCGGTCATACGATTTTCTATGCCGACCGTTTCACGCCCGAAGATGGACGCGAGGGCGGAGACGCGCCGGAGGGCGAACCCCGCTCGATTGCGTTTCTCAAACGCTTTGTTGTGTTCAATGCCGCGCAGTGTGACGGCTTGCCGGAACGGCTGACCGCCGACCCGACCCCGTTACCCGAACGCGAACAGCATGCCAGTGCCGAGGCACTTATCGTGGCGACAGGTGCGGATTTTCGCATCGGCGGGGCGCGGGCCTTCTATAATGTGAGCGACGATTATGTGCAGGTGCCTCCGCAACCGGCGTTCACCGACCAAATCGACTTTTACCGGACGGCGTTGCACGAACTTGGTCACTGGACCGGAAGCAAAGAGCGGCTGGCGCGTGACCAGTCGGGGCGTTTCGGTTCCGCGCTCTATGCCCGCGAGGAATTGTGCGCCGAACTGGCCTCGGCCTATCTCTGCGCGGCGCTTGGTATCGTCCCCACCGTCCGCCACGCCGATTATCTGGGGCCGTGGCTTACGGTGCTGCGCGCCGACAATCGCGCCATTTTCAAAGCGGCATCGCAAGCCAGCAAGGCAGCGGATTTTCTTTTGGCGTTCGTTCGGGAGAGCGAAACCACTTTGGCGCGGGCGGCATGAGCGCCGCGCTCCCCTGCGATGACCGGCTGGCGTCCGAGCAAACGCCCATCGGTGAGCAGACGCTTGTTTACGGCGTTGCGCCGATCACGCCCCGCGACCGTCTCGCCATGCGCGCCAATGCGCCGCTGGAGCCGCGCAAGGCGCAGCGTCCCGCCGATCACGGCCTGTTCGACACCAACGCTCGCAACCAGATCGAGATGTTTTGACGGAGGAATCCCCATGCTTTTGCTTACCCAAGACCAGCGCGCCCGCCTCATCGCCAACGGCCAAAGCCGTGGCGATCATGTGCCAGTCGTCAAATTCTTCAATCCCGTTGGCGCTGCCACTTGGCTGTTTTCCGAACTGGACGAGGACGGCGATAGTTTGTTCGGGCTTTGCGATCTTGGCTTTGGTTGCCCCGAAATGGGTTCGGCCAGCCTTGCCGAGATTGCGGCGGTGTCGCTGCCGTTCGGCCTCACCATCGAGCGCGACCTGTGTTTTGAAGGGCGCTTCCCGCTGACCATTTATGCCGATGCCGCCCGCGTCGCGGGCAGCATCACCGAGGACGAGGCGCGGCTTGAGGCCGCAGCCGTCGCCCGTGCCAGCGAACTTTCAGAGCTTCCACCACCTTGAACCCAAGGTGGCGGCAGACCCCGCACGTTCACCCCCGAACGTGCGGACAACCGGCCCCATCCTCACCGCCCCCCAAGATGCCCCGAGGATGGGGCCACCCAACGGAGTAAGTAACATGAAACTTGACCATATCGCCCTTGACCGGCTTTCGATCTCCCCCGCCAATATGCGTAGCGGCAAGAAGCCGCCCGACATCAGCGGCATTCTGCCATCCATTCGCGCGCGCGGCATCATCATGCCGCTGTTGGTGCGGCCCAATGGCAGCGACAC
>JANMKT010000046.1:0-44208 GCA_031372185.1 Novosphingobium sp. | reverse complement strand
AGATAGGGTTCGATCAGTTCGGCTTCGATGAGCGCCAGCACGCCATCTTCGCGGCGCACCATGTCAATCCGGGCATAAAGTGGCATGGCATCGAAAGGCAACATTGCCATGATCGAAGCTGCGGTGGCGATGTCCGCAAGGGCAGGCGTGATCGGCGTCTCGCGCCCGCCGTAAAGCGACTGGATGCGATAATCGCCCGCGCCCGCCTGTTTGAGGATCGCATGGCTGAAGGTGCCGTCCACGAAGACGAAGCTGTATTCCCCTTCGCTCTCGATCGCGGGAAGGAACGCCTGGATCATCGCAGCATGGCCCATTTGCCAGCCGCTCAACGCCGGGTCACTGCGGGTAAAGCTGAACTGGCCGAGTGCGCCCGCGCCGACCCGGCGCTTCACCACCACGCGGGTCGTGCCGAAGTGAGCGAAGGCGGCCTCGATTTCGGCTTCACCGGGATTTTCGTGCCACAGTGTGGGGATTGAGGCTGCGCCGGCCAGCGCCAGCGTCTCAAGATAGTGCTTATCGGCATTCCATCGCACCACTTCGGCGGAATTGCATACTGCGACTCCGGCCGCCTCCAGCGCCGCAAGGCGGGCCACAAACGCCTCTGGATGATCGGTATAATCCCAGGCTGTGCCGAGCAGCGCGAGCGGAAACTCAGCCAGCTCTTCCAGCGGTGCGCGCCAATCGACCTCGATCACCTGAGCCGCGCTTCCAGCAAGCCCCACTTCTGCAAAGCCAGCGCGCAGGGCGGCGATCTGATAGTCATGCTCGAAAGCATCGGGGCGGCGGCTGGGCGAGCCGGGCAGAGTGTCGGCGCAAGCCAGGAAGGCAATTTTCATGGGGCGGGCTTAGCCTGGTGATCGGGTGGTTTCAACGATACCGGCCAGCTCAGTCTAAGTAGTTGCCCGTGTGGTGAGGTTGGCCAGCCATTCAGCAGATCGAGCGCATACAGTCAGGGTGAATGCGATCTCTCTCCCTGGCGTCACGCCAAATCGGGGCCGCCGCTCGAATGCGCGACTGCGGCTGGGGATCCCGGCCCGGCTGATCCTGATTTCCGGCAATTGCGCCTGTCTGATCAACGACATTTCGGCGTGTGGTGCGCGGATCAGCCTCTCCGAACTGCCTCGCCGCAGCAGTTCGGCCATCCTGAGGTTTCTTCAGTACGAGGTGTTCTGCGAGGTGAAATGGGCGCGCAGCGGGCATTGCGGGCTACTGTTTGCCGACCGGCTATCAGCCGAGAGGCTGACAGAGTTGCGAGGAATTGCTGACAGCTATACCGAATATGACCGCGCTGCGCAGGCGCGCCGGACTCACGACTGGGTAATGGGCCGCACCCGCGTTTTGTAAGCTACCTTGGCAGTTCGCTAACTCCCATCAGCGCCTCATCCACCGCGCGGGCGGTCTGGCGGCCTTCGCGGATTGCCCAGACGACCAGGCTCTGGCCCCGGCGCATGTCACCGCAAGCGAAGATCTGCGGATCGCTGGTCCGGTAATCGCTGACATTTGCCGCAACATTGCCGCGCGGATCAAGGCTGACCCCCGCCTGATCGAGCAAGCCCTGGGTGAGCGGACCGACAAAGCCCATCGCCAGCAGGATCAGATCGGCTGGCAGGGTAAACTCGCTTCCTGCCACTTCCTGCATCTGGCCCTGGATCCATTCGACCCTGACGCATTCGAGCCCGGTCACATCGTTTTCGCCGACAACCCGCTTGGTCAGGATCGCCCAATCGCGGCCCACCCCCTCTTCGTGGCTGGACGAGGTGCGCAGTTTCAGCGGCCAATCGGGCCAGGTCAGCGCCTTGTCTTCCTGTTCGGGGGGCTTGGGCATGATTTCGATCTGGGTGACCGATGCCGCACCCTGGCGGTTCGAGGTTCCAACACAATCAGAGCCGGTATCGCCGCCGCCGATCACGATGACATGCTTGGCTGTAGCAGTCAGTGAACCGCGCGGTGCCGCGCGAACTTCATCGTCACCCGCAACACGCTTGTTCTGCTGGGTCAGGAATTCCATCGCCAGCCGCACACCCGGCATTTCGGCGCCGGGGATGTCCAGCTTGCGCGGCTGTTCGGCCCCGCCCGAAAGCACGATCATGTCAAAGTTTTCGCGCAATGATGAGACCGATATGGTTACACCTACCTCTGTCGAAGTGCGAAACTGGACACCCTCGGCCTCCATCTGCACCGCGCGCCGGTTGATCAGGTGCTTTTCCATCTTGAAATCGGGAATGCCATAGCGCAGCAGGCCGCCGACCCGGTCATTCTTCTCGAACACCGTCACCGAATGGCCGACCCGGGCAAGTTGCTGCGCGCAGGCCAGGCCTGCCGGGCCAGAGCCAACCACCGCGACCGTCTTGCCGGTGCGCTTGGCCGGCACCTGCGGCACGATCCAGCCTTCTTCCCACCCTTTGTCGACAATCGCGCATTCGATCGATTTGATCGTCACCGGCTGGTCGGTGATGTTGAGCGTGCAGCTTGCCTCGCACGGCGCCGGGCAGATCCGGCCGGTAAACTCGGGGAAATTGTTGGTCGAATGCAGCACTTCCAGCGCGTTTTTCCAGTCACCCTCATAGACCAGATTGTTCCAGTCGGGGATGATGTTGTTCACCGGGCAACCATTGTGACAATAGGGGATCCCGCAATCCATGCAGCGCGAGGCCTGTGCGCGCAGCGCAGGCTCAGCCAGCGGAATGGTGAATTCCTTGTAATTCTTCAGCCGCGTTTTCGGATCGGCATAGCTGCGATCGATCCGGTCAAGCTCGAGAAAGCCGGTGTCTTTGCCCATCTGTCTTGACCTTCGTTATTCTGCTGCGACCGAGGCGGCATCATGCCGCTCGGCTTCAAGTTGCTTCAGCGCCTGCGCATAGTCGCGCGGCATCACCTTGATGAACTTGCCCAATGCGTTGCCCCAGTCATCGAGCAGGGCGCGGGCGCGTTTGCTGCCGGTGTGGAGGTGGTGCCGCTCAAGCAGGATGCGCAGCCGTTCTGCATCGTGGCGCAGCATGTCGCCCATCCCGGTGTCATAGGCGCTGACGGTGCGCTGTTGCGGTCGTCCGGTCCCCTCTTCCTCATCACGCTCAGCCGAGATACTCTGCTGATCGACCATTGCGCCGTTGCACAGCTGGCTGAAATTACCAATTTCGTCATAGACATAGGCGATCCCGCCGGACATTCCCGCGGCGAAATTGCGGCCCGTTTTGCCAAGCACCGCAACCACTCCGCCGGTCATATATTCGCAGCCGTGATCGCCGGTGCCCTCGACTACCGCAACCGCGCCGGAATTGCGCACGGCAAAGCGCTCGCCAGCCACGCCATTGAAATAGGCCTCTCCGGCAATCGCGCCGTAAAGCACGGTGTTGCCGACGATGATGTTCTGGCTTGCCTCGCGCTCAACGTGGACCGGCTGGCGCACGATGACGCGGCCGCCGGATAGTCCCTTGCCGACATAGTCATTGGCATCGCCAGTCAGATCGAGCGTGATCCCGTGGGCGAGGAACGCGCCAAAACTTTGCCCAGCAACCCCGATGAGGCGGATGTTGATCGTATTGTCGGACAATCCGGCGTGACCATAGCGCCTGGCAACTTCGCCCGAGAGCATCGCGCCAACTGTGCGGTTGACGTTGATCACCCGCCGCTCGATCCGCACTGGCTCGCGCTTGTCCAGGGCATCGCCCGATGCAGCAATCAGATCCTGATCAAGCGCGGCTTCCAGCCCGTGATCCTGGGTTCCGGTCCAGCCCAGCGAAGGGCCATCGCCCAGCGGCACCTGGTGGAGCAGGCGTGAGAGGTCGACGCCTTCCGCCTTCCAGTGGGTGATCGCCTGGCTCATTTCCAGCCGGTCAACCCGCCCGGTCATTTCGGCCAGAGTGCGGAAACCCATTTCGGCCATGATCGCGCGCAGCTCTTCGGCCACGAAGAAGAAGTAGTTGATCACATGTTCCGGCTGGCCGGTAAACCGCGCCCGCAGCACCGGATCCTGCGTCGCGACGCCGACCGGGCAGGTGTTGAGGTGGCATTTGCGCATCATGATGCAGCCCGCCGCGATCAGCGGAGCGGTGGCAAAGCCAAACTCGTCCGCGCCCAGCAGCGCGCCGATCGCCACGTCGCGCCCGGTCCGCAAGCCGCCATCAACCTGCACCGCGATCCGGCTGCGCAGATTGTTGAGCAGCAGCGTCTGCTGGGTCTCGGCCAGACCGATTTCCCACGGACTGCCGGCATGGGTCAGGGACGTCAGCGGGGAGGCGCCGGTGCCGCCTTCATAGCCGGAGATCGTCAAATGATCCGCCTTGCACTTCGACACGCCTGCCGCCACCGTGCCGACGCCGACTTCCGAGACCAGCTTGACCGAGATCCGCGCACCTGAGTTCACATTCTTGAGATCGTGGATCAACTGGGCCAGGTCTTCGATCGAATAGATATCGTGATGCGGCGGGGGCGAGATCAGCCCGACGCCGGGAGTGGAATGGCGCACCGCGGCGATGTACTTGTCGACCTTGTAACCGGGCAGCTGGCCGCCTTCGCCGGGCTTTGCACCCTGCGCCATCTTGATCTGGATATCATCGGCGTTGACCAGATATTCGGTGGTCACGCCAAACCGCCCAGAGGCGACCTGCTTGATCGCCGAACGCATCGAATCGCCATTGGCCATCGGCTTGAACCGGTCCGTCTCTTCGCCGCCCTCGCCGGTGTTGGACTTGGCCCCGATCCGGTTCATCGCGATTGCCAGCGTGGTATGCGCCTCGCGGCTGATCGAGCCAAAGCTCATCGCCCCGGTGGCGAACCGCTTGACGATCTCGCTGGCTGGCTCAACCTCGGAAATATCGAGCGGCTGGTCGGCCGGCTTCAGTTCCATTAATCCGCGGATTGTCAGCAACCGCTGTGATTGCTCGTTGATCGACTTGGCGAATTCGGCATAGTTCTTGGGATCATTGCCCCGCACAGCGTGTTGGAGATTGGCGATGTTATCCGGGGTCCAGGCATGATCCTCGCCGCGCAGACGATATTGGTAGATCCCGCCGACATCGAGCATCTCGCGGTAGATCGGGTTGTCGCCATAGGCGGACGTGTGGCGCCGGACAGCTTCCTCGGCCACCTGGACCAGGCCGACACCTTCGATCGTGGTTGCGGTACCGGTGAAGTATTTGTCAACAAAGGCCGAAGACAGACCAACCGCATCGAAAATCTGCGCGCCACAATAGGATTGATAGGTCGATATGCCCATCTTGGACATGACCTTGAGGATACCTTTGCCGACCGCCTTGATGTAGTTCTTCTGCACCTCATATGTGGAGAGCGGCAGTGCTTTGCGGAGCCGGATCTGTTCGAGCGTTTCGAAGGCGACGTAGGGATTAATCGCCTCGGCTCCATAGCCCGCCAGCGCGCAGAAGTGATGCACTTCGCGCGCTTCGCCGGTTTCGACCACGAGGCCGGTCTGCATCCGCAGGCCCTGCCGGACCAGATGATGGTGAACCGCCGAGGTGGCGAGCAGCGCGGGCATCGGTATCCGGTCCGCGCTTTGGGCGCGATCAGACAGGATCAGGATGTTCTTATCGGCCAGCACCGCTTCGGTCGCTGCCCAGCACATTTCCTTGATTGCATGCTCAAGGCCCGTCGCGCCGCTAGCCGCGTCCCAGCTCATGTCAATGGTCGCAGTGCGGAATGCGCCGTCGAGCGCGGCTTCGACCGAACGGATCTTGGCCACTTCCTCATTGGTCAGGATCGGCTGGTCCACTTCAAGCCGCTTGTGGGTCCCGGCATCGTGACCGAGGAGGTTAGGGCGCGGGCCGATCATCGAGACCAGGCTCATCACCAGCTCTTCGCGGATCGGATCGATCGGCGGGTTGGTGACCTGGGCGAAGTTCTGCTTGAAATAATCGAACAGCAACCGTGGCCGCTGCGAAAGCACCGCAATTGGCGTATCCGTGCCCATCGAGCCGAGCGGATCATCGCCCGCCATGGCCATCGGCTCAAGGAACCGCGCGATGTCTTCCTGGGTATAGCCAAAGGCCTGCTGGCGATCCAGAAGACTGGTGGTCTCGATCGGCAGATTGACCAGCTCTGGCTCGACCACTTCGAGGTCCTTGAGCTTGTATTGCGCCGAATCGAGCCACAGCTGGTAAGGTTCATCCTCGGCCAGCCTGGTCTTGATTTCTTCGTCTTCGATGATCCGGCCTTGCTCAAGGTCGATCAGCAGCATCTTGCCCGGCTGAAGTCGCCACTTGCGGACGATATTGTCTTCCTTGATCGGCAGCACGCCGCTTTCGGAGGCCATCACCACCAGATCATCATCGGTGACCAGGAACCGCGCCGGGCGCAGGCCATTGCGATCCAGCGTTGCGCCGATCTGGCGGCCATCGGTGAAGGCGACCGCAGCCGGCCCGTCCCACGGCTCCATCAGCGCGGCGTGGTATTCATAAAAGGCACGGCGCGCGGGGCTCATCAGCGGATTGCCGGCCCAGGCCTCTGGGATCAGCATCATCACCGCATGGGCCAGGCTATAACCGCCAGCGAGCAACAGCTCGAGCGCATTGTCGAGGCAGGCCGTATCCGATTGGCCATGCGGGATCAGCGGCCACATCTTGTCAAGATCGGGGCCAAGCAGCTCGCTTTCCATGGTCCGGCGGCGAGCGTTCATCCAGTTGACATTGCCGCGCACCGTATTGATTTCGCCATTATGGGCGATGAACCGATAGGGGTGCGCCAGCTTCCAGCTGGGGAAAGTATTGGTCGAAAAACGCTGATGGACGAGGCCCAGCGCCGAAACACATTCGGGGTTGCGCAGATCATCGTAGAAGCTGCCCACCTGCGTTGCCAGCAACAGTCCCTTGTAAACTACGGTGCGGCTGGAAAAGCTGGGCATGTAGAGTTCGGTCAGACCGGGCAGGCCATGCTTTTGGGCGAGCGCGGCCAGCGGGTTCTGCGCCTGTTTGCGGATCGCCAGAATTTTGCGCTCAAACGCATCCTGATCGGCGCAGTTCGCTCCGCGCGCGATCAGACACTGGCGGATCACCGGCATTTGCGCGATCACGGCCTGACCTAACCCATCGAGCGTGGTTGGCACATCCCGCCAGCCGATCAGGATCTGGCCCTCCTTGGCGATGAACTTTTCGAAATTGGCGATGGCAAAATCGCGGGCCGCTTCGTCGCGCGGCAGGAAACACATGGCAACGGCATATTCACCGGCAGCGGGCAGTTCCTTGCCCTCAGCCTTGGCCCAGCTGTGCAGCAGCGCGTCTGGCAGCTGGATCAGGATACCCGCGCCATCGCCCAGCAGCGGATCTGCGCCCACCGCGCCGCGATGATCGAGGTTGTGGAGGATTTCAAGCGCCTGGGCAATGATCGCATGGCTTTTGGCACCCTTGATATGGGCAACAAAGCCCACCCCGCAGGAATCATGCTCATTACGCGGATCATAGAGGCCTTGGCGTGCCGGAAACCCCACCGTTAAACCCATTGAAAACTCATCCTGTCGTCAGCCGGAACCGCACAAAAGCACCATTCCGGGTAATGAAGCGCGACTCACTCTGCCACAAAAAGCAGCGAAAGTTGCGCAAGAGTTTGTCATGACGACAGGAAGCTGTTTTTGCAACTGCGAACAAGCCAACAAGCGCTTGGGCGGGGCCAAGCGCTGCTATGAACGGGATTTCAGCTTACGAAGGTGCTGATCAGGCCGCGCCGCTCATCCGCTGAAGCGAGCTGAGCGCGGTGCGCAAGGCTTCTTCGGTTTCATCCGGATCGTGCGTTGCGCCTTCGTGGTCAGGCGTTCTGGTGCGGCGGAAGGTGCCCCGCTTGGTCGGGGCAGGGGCGGGTTGCCCGTTCGGTTGGCTAGTGGTTTCTTCAGACTCTGGCACCTCGGCGAGGGTGGCCAGGCGCGGCGCAATTGTTGCCGCCACGCGGGCGGCCTGGCCGGGGAAGATGACCACTGGCTCGGCCAGCGTTTCCGGTTCGGACGCGACTTGCTCGTAGGCCAGGCGCGTGGCGGTGAGGCGGCTGAGATTGAGCAGCGAACTATAACCGTCGCTCTCGTCAATTGCGCGATCAGGCGCATCCTCATCCTCATCGAACTGCTCGTCATTGATATCCTCGGCAACCAGCCCGGCTGCCGGGGAAAGCGACGGCAGCCGGATCATCCGCGGCGTTGGCAGATTGCCAAGCGGTTCTTGCGCGTTGTCCTGTTCATCCTCGATAGCGACTGGGCGCATCGAGTCTGGCAGCGCAAGCGGCGTGGATCGCAGCTCGATTTCAGTTTCGGCGGGGTGTTCGAACAGGGTGCTGGCCGCGAGCTGGGTCGCGGCGGGTTCCGGTTTGGCTACAATGGCGCTGCCACCCGCAGCACTGCGCATCCGCCGACGCTCCATCGACCGGGCGAGGCGATCAACCAGTGAGACCAGATTGGCCGACGTTATCTCGTCGTTCGAGGAAGGTCGCCCAGCAGCACCTGGTCCGCTCGCTGCGCTGTCGTTTACAGGCTCAGCAGTCGTCGCGGGCTTGGCCGGATCGTTGAAGGCGAGGTCAGCAATGTTCAGGATCAGCGGTGCGCCGCCCGGCAGCGGGGCAAGATCATGGATCTGGTCGTGATCGGGCAGGGCGAACGAGCGGCGCCGCGCGGCAAGCACCGGCTGATCCGGGGCTGCTGGCAAAACCGCCTCGTCCTCGCCTGTCTCTCCGTCATTTGTCTCTCCGGGACCGATTTCATCTTGCGCCGAGAACGGCCGGCGCGCCGGGGCATCCGGATGCATATCGCGTGCGCGAAGCCTGACCGGATCGTCCATCTCGGCTGGCCTATCTGGAAGCGGGCTGGCCAGACCAGTCGTTTGAGCAAGGCGGCACCCGAGGAGCAGACCCAGCAACGCGCCCGGCGCAGCCACGACCAGGCCCAGCAAGATCCGGGCCGTAATACCCAGCGGCGGCGTAGCAGCGGGAATGATGCGGTCGATATGTGCGGCAATAACCAGTGATTCGAGCAAACGCGGGTGGATCGCCAGGCTGCTCAGTCCGAGCAAGGCAGCCATCCACAGCGCGACGATCGCCGGGAACAGCCGGTGATTGGAAATTGGCTTGCCTTGCGGCGCCATGCGGTTCTGCTTGGCCAAGATTTGACACCCCGTTGAATTTTGTCGCCAGCCCGGTGCGCGACTGCCTCAGGCAGCGATCCGGCCAGAACTAACCGATCCCTTGGTTAGCAGCGTTCGGTAAACAGTGAGATAACGGTCCACATTGCGCGCCCAATCATGGCTTGCTGCAACATGGGCGCGGCCGGCGTCCAGCCGCGCCGCCCAGCAGGCTGGGTCGGCCAGCAGGGCTGCAAGAGCGGCGGCGCAGGCGGCTGGATCATCGGGCACGAACAGCGTGCCGGTAACCCCATCGGTGATCAGCTCGCGGTGGCCGCCAACGTTAGAGGCGGCGACGAGCCTGCCCTGGGCCATCGCCTCCAGCGGTTTTAGCGGGGTGACCAGCTCGGTCAGACGGCTGGCCTTGCGCGGATAGGCCATGATGTCGATCAGCGCATAATAGCGCTCCACCTCGCTATGCGGCACGCGGCCGATAAAGTGGATCGCGGCAGTGGCGGGAGAGGCAGCAGCCTGCACCCGCAACGCTGCTTCGCAGGGACCGCCGCCCACCAGCAACAGCCTTGCTTCAGGCTGGGCCTCGATCAATCCGGGCATCGCCGCGATCAGATCGTCGAGCCCTTCATAGTCATAAAAACTGCCGATGAAGCCAATCACCGGGCCGCTTCCCAGGCCCAGCTGTTCAGCCACAACCGGATCGCGCGGGGCTTCTTCGCCGAACAGTGCCAGATCAACCCCATTCGGGCTGATGAAAATTCGCGTCGGATCGGTCCCCCGGGCCACGAGATCGTCTTTAAGGCCATGGCAGATTGTGGCGATTGCATCTGCGCCCGCCACGACTCTGTCTTCAAGGCCACGGGTCAGACGATATTTGAGGCTGCCTTGACGCCCTGTGCCGTTGCTGACAGCGGCATCTTCCCAGAACGCGCGGATCTCGTAAACCAAGGGCAACCCGCGCGCTCGCGCAATGCGCAGAGCCGCCAGGCCACAAAGCGCGGGCGAATGGGCGTGAAGGATATCGGGTTGCCACTCATCGCACAGCCGCTCGATTGCGGCGCTAAGCTGGCCGATCTCATTCCATTCGCGAAGCCCAGGCAGGCCACTCGCTAAGCCAGGTGTGCGGTGAAAGATGATGCCATCGGCTTCCTCTTGGCTCGGTCCATCGGCCAGATGGCGCTGCCCGGTAATTCCGCGCACTTCCAGCCCGGCCGCAGCTTGCGCTTGCAATATCGCGCGGGTGCGGAAGGTGTAGCCGCTGTGGAGCGGCAGGGAGTGGTCGAGGACATGCAGAACCCTGGTCATAGGCAGTTCTTCTAGGCGAATGAAGCTTAACGCCGCGTCAACTGCATCTCGCTATGGATGCACCATGGTCGATTATTTCGCTCTAGCCATCACCCATCTGCTGCTGGCGCTGACCGCCTGGCGACTGATGGCGCGTGATGACCTTGATACCGATCCCGCCGACCATGCTTGATCTGGCGCTAACCGGCTTTGTCCTTGGGTTCATGGCGCTGGGCCTGCGCCGTCCGTTCCTGTGGGTGCTGGCCTATCTCTATATCGATGTGGTTGCGCCGCAGAAGATTTCCTATTTTCTGCTCGCCTCGATCCCGATCTCGCTGATCGCCTTTATCGCCGCTTTCGGTGGCTGGCTGCTGGCCGACGACAAGACCAACAGCCGGTTCGGCTTTCGCCAGGGGCTGATCCTGCTGCTGCTGATCTATTGCGGGCTGACCACCATGACGGCCGACTTCCCGGTCGAGGCAGCGGCGAAGTGGGGCTGGGTGTGGAAGGCGCTGGTCTTTGCGATGTTCTTGCCGCTGACCTTGCGCACCCGTTTGCGGATTGAGGTGGCGGCATTGGTCATGACGCTTGCGGCCGCCTCGATTATCATCACCGGCGGGATCAAAACCGCTTTTTCGGGCGGCGGCTATGGCAGCCTGCGTTTCTTCGTCAACGATAACACCGGACTTTACGAAAGCTCGATCATCTCCTGCGTTGCGATCGCGATCATCCCGCTGATCCTGTGGCTGGCACGGCATGGGACGATCTTTCGCAGCGATTGGCGGGTCAAGCTGTTCAGCGCCGCGCTGGTCTTTGCCTGCCTGCTGATTCCGGTCGGCACCGAGGCGCGCACCGGGCTGTTGTGCATCGCCCTGCTGGGCGTGCTGTCGCTGCGCACGATCAAGCGCCGCTTCCTCTATATTTCGATGGTGGCCGCGGCAGCTCTCGTTACCATCCCGTTCCTGCCTGACAGCTTTACCCAGCGAATGGGGACGATCGAAAATCACGCATCCGATGAATCCGCCTCGACCCGCCTGGCCGTCTGGGCCTGGACGCTGGAATATGTTCAGGACCACCCCTTCGGCGGGGGCTTCGATGCCTATCGCGGCAACAAGCTGCGAATCGAAATCCGCAAAGGAGAAAGCGATAGCAACAACCAGTCGGTTGAAGTGACCGAGGAATATGACGCGGCCCGGGCCTATCATTCGAGCTATTTCGAGATGCTGGGCGAGCAGGGCTGGCCCGGGCTTGGGCTATGGCTGTGGCTCCAGGCGATGGGGCTGTGGCAGATGGAGCGGATCCGTGTCCGCTGGAACAAGCGCACCGGTGCAGATGAGCAGTGGCAGGCCCCGCTGGCCAATGCCTTGCAACAGGCGCAGCTGGTCTATCTTGCTGGCTCGTTGTTCGTCGGGATCGCCTATCAGCCGTTCATATTCATGCTGATCGGGCTTCAATGCGGGCTGTGGACCTATCTCAGGCGGATCGATTCGCCGCAGCGCGCCGGGGTGCAAATTCAGCCAGCCAAGCTTGTCGTAACGGCAAGCTAAGGCACGTTGCAACCGCAGCCCGGTTGGGCCAAGAGGGCGCCTTCTTATTCAGCAAGGAGACGGCCATGAGCCCGCAGGAACTGCAAACCAAAATTGGTGAAACCATCGGCACGTCCGATTGGATCGAAGTCAGTCAGGAACGGATCAACCAGTTTGCCGAGGCGACGGGCGATTTCCAGTTCATCCATATCGATCAGGAAAAGGCCAAGCTGACGCCGTTTGGCGGCACGATTGCCCATGGTTTTCTGACCCTGTCGCTGATCCCGGCGCTGGGTGCGACTTCCGATGGTCCGCGGATCGACGGGGTCAAGATGGGCGTAAACTATGGCGGCAACAAAACCCGGTTTCTCTCACCAGTCCGCGCGGGCAAGCGCGTGCGTTCGCACATCAAGCTGCTCGAACTGATCGAAAAGCGCCCCGGTCAGTGGCAGCAGACCAACGAGATCACCATCGAGATCGAGGGCGAGGACAAGCCTGCGCTGATCTGTGAATGGATCACCCAGTTTTTCGTCTGAACCCAAATAGATATTTCAACACCCGTTCGTGCTGAGCTTGTCGAAGCACGAGCGCGGCGCAAATCAAGGATCATGACCATGCGTGACGCTCTTATTGTCTCCGCCGCCCGCACCCCGATCGGCCGGGCCTATCGCGGTGCGTTCAATGCCACCACCGGGGCGACCCTCGGCGCTTATTCGCTCAAAGCCGCAGTCGAACGCGCCGGGATCGACGGCGCCGAGGTTGACGACGTGCTGTGGGGCTCGGCACTCCAGCAGGGCACGCAAGGTGGCAATATCGCCCGTCAGGTCGCGCTCCGTGCAGGCCTGCCGGTCACCGAATCTGTCATGAGCATGGACCGCCAATCCTCGTCCGGCCTGAGGAGCATCGAGACAGATGCCAAGCAGGTGGTGATCGACCGGATGGATGTGGTCGCCGCGGGCGGGCAGGAATCGATCAGCCTGGTCCAGACCGCCGAAATGCGGGTTGCGCCCGATCGTGAACTGATGGCGATGCATGGCGCGATCTACATGCCGATGCTGCAGACCGCCGAAGTGGTTGCCAAGCGCTATGGGATCAGCCGCGATGCGATGGACGAATATGCGCTCCAGTCGCAGCAACGCACCGCTGCCGCGCAGGCTGCGGGCAAGTTCGATGCTGAAATCGTGCCGGTCACCACCATGATGAACGTCACCGACAAGGCTACGGGCGAAACCTCGAGCAAGGAAGTAACGCTCACCAAGGATGAAGGCAACCGCGCCGACACCACGCTCGAGGGGCTGCAATCGCTCAAGACCGTGCTGCCCGACGGCACCATCACGGCCGGCAATGCCAGCCAGCTATCGGACGGTTCTGCCGCAGTAATCGTCATGGAAGCGGGCCTGGCCGCCAAGCGCGGTCTTGCTCCGCTGGGCCGCTATATGGGCATGTCCGTGGCAGGCACCGAGCCCGATGAAATGGGGATCGGCCCGGTTTTCGCCGTGCCCAAGCTGCTGAAACGCTTCGGGGTCAGCATGGACGATGTCGGCTTGTGGGAACTGAACGAGGCGTTTGCGGTGCAGGTGCTGTATTGCCGCGACACGCTGGGGATCCCGAATGACCGGCTCAACGTCAACGGCGGGGCGATCTCGATTGGCCATCCTTATGGAATGACCGGTGCGCGCGCCACCATCCATGCGCTGATCGAAGGCAAGCGGCGCGGCGCCAAATATGTTGTGGTGACGATGTGCGTCGGCGGCGGCATGGGAGCAGCCGGGCTGTTCGAGGTTCTTTAGGGTCAGGACCTTCCGATCGGAGACTTGCCGCGCCATGCTGACCCCTGAAGCTGCCCTGAACCGCGCCACCGCGCTGATTGATCGTGCGCGCCGCGCCGGGGCTGATGCTGCCGATTCGATTTATTATGGCAACTCGTCTGAAAGCGTCCAGGTCCGGCTGGGCAAGCTGGAAGATGTTGAGCGCTCGGAAAGCGAGGCGGTCGACCTCAGGGTCTTTGTCGGCCAGCGTTCTGCCAGCATCGGCTCAAGCGATATGTCGGATGAAGCGCTGGATGAACTGGCGGCCCGCGCGGTCGCCATGGCCCGCGCTGCACCGCAAGACCGGTATGCGGGCCTTGCCCCGCAAGATCTGCTGGCGCGGGAATTCGCGCGCGCGCTCGATCTGGCTGATCCAGTAGAACCTACACCCAAGGCGCTGCGAGCCTTGGCCGAAGCGGCCGAAGACGCGGCGCGCGCCACTTCCGGAGTGACCAATAGCGAAGGTGCCAGCGCCAGCGCCGGGCATAGTGTGCTGGCGCTGGCCACCAGCCATGGCTTTGCCGCAAGCTATGATGGGACCAGCCGGAGCCTCAGTGCCAGTGTTATCGCGGGCGAGGGCGCTGGGATGCAGCGCGACTATGGGTTTCGCAG
This sequence comes from Novosphingobium sp., assembly GCA_031372185.1. Classification (GTDB taxonomy): domain Bacteria; phylum Pseudomonadota; class Alphaproteobacteria; order Sphingomonadales; family Sphingomonadaceae; genus Novosphingobium. The sequence goes on along the minus strand of JANMKT010000046.1, from coordinate 29,919 downwards.
CGCCCGTCATGGCGGTGATCTGCCCTCGCCGGAAGAGATCGGCCGGATGGCGGCTGATCGTGCGGTGGCGCGGCTCAATCCCGGACGGCTCAAAAGTGGCTCGATGCCGGTCGTGTTCGATCCGCGCGTCGGCGGGTCGCTGATTGGCCATCTGGTTGGCGCGATGACCGGGGGGGCAATCGCGCGGCGGTCTAGCTTCCTGCTCGATCATGAGGACGAAGTTCTGTTCGATCCGGCGCTCGTGATTACCGACGATCCGCTGCGCCCGCGCGGACTTCGCTCGCATCCTTTTGATGGCGAGGGATTGCCGGTGGCCTCGCGCAATCTGGTTGAAGGCGGCAGGATAACTGGCTGGCTGATGGACTGCGCATCGGCCCGCCAGCTGGGCCGGACGCCGACCGGCCATGCCGTGCGGGGCAGCGGCGGCGCGCCCGGTGCAGGCCCCAGCAATGTCCATCTCGCCGCCGGGACTGTCACCCCGGCCGGGTTGATGGCTGACATTGCCGATGGTGTTTATGTGACCGAACTGATCGGCCAGGGGGTCAATGGAGTGACCGGCGATTACAGCCGCGGTGCCTCGGGTTTCCGGATCATCGGCGGCGAGCTGGCTGGACCGGTCGCCGAATTCACCATCGCCGGAAACCTGATCGCAATGTTCGCGGCGCTGGTGCCGGCCAATGATCTTGAATGGTACCGGGCGGTCAATGTGCCGACATTGCGGATCGATGGGATGATGATCGCGGGGGATTGAGCGGAAGGTTCAGACGCCCGCTGACTTCGCACGTTCCATCGCCTCGACAATATATCGCTTGGCGGTTTCGACATCGCCCCAGCCCTTCAGCTTGGCCCATTTGCCTGGTTCCAGATCCTTGTAATGCTGGAAGAAATGCTCGATCTGCTGGGTAACGATCGGTGGCAGGTCTTCGTGGCCGGCGATCTCGCTATAGTAGGGAAAGGTCGAATCAATCGGCACGGTGATCAGTTTCTCGTCGCCGCCCTTGTCATCGTCCATCATCAGGACACCCACCGGACGGACCCTGATTACCGCGCCGGGAATGATCGGCGAGCGCGCGATAACCAGCGCATCAAGCGGATCGCCGTCCTCGCCCAGCGTATGCGGCACAAAGCCGTAATTGGCCGGATAGCGCATTGCCGTGTGCAGGATCCGATCGACGAATAAGGCACCCGAAGCCTTGTCGAGCTCGTATTTTACCGGTTCGCCGCCGATCGGCACCTCGATCACGATGTTGAGTTCATGGGGTGGGTTGGCACCGGCGGGGATCAGGTCAATACGCATCGGCTGACTTTAGCCGCACTATTGCCGCGCCGCAACATGGCTGCGCCTGTCTGCCTCACTTCCCGCCCAGGGCGTTGCCCTATTTCCCGCCCAGGGCGTTGATCGTGAAGGCAATTACTCCCAGGTTGAAAACAAATGCGGCGAAGCAGTGGAGCAGGGCAATCCGGCGGATGCGGGGTTGGCTGATCGCTATGTCAGAGGTTTGGAAAGTCATCCCCAGGGTGAAGGAAAAATAAGCGAAATCAAAGTAATCAGGGGCAGCTGTGCCAGGAAAATTGATCCCACCGCAGTCCGTGCCGGGCCGGTCTCCGGCGGTATAAAAAGCGTGGGCATAGTGCAGCGCATAAACCGAATTGGCGAACAGCCAGATCAGCAGCAGTGTGCCGATCAGCTTGGTCATCGCCAGCGGATCACCGCCCTGAGCCGCTTTTAGTTCTCCGGAAATAACCGCCATTACCGCCAAAGTCAGCAGCGTGGTCATCAGCAAAACCATCACCCGGTTGGCGTCATTGGCCGCCGCCTGCAACCGCATTACATCGGCATTGCAACGCCGCAGCATCGGGATCAGCGAGGCGAGGAAACAGGCTGCGGCAAAATCGAACGCCATCGCTGCGGCATCCTTCCACACTGCCTGGGGCAGCAACTGGCGATAACTGAAGTAACCCAGTGGCAGCAGCGCCAGAAACAGCAGGAAGCGCGGCGGGGCGATCCGGTTGCCCAGCCATGCCCCGGTCGCGCTCATTTTTTGGCCTTGGCGGCAGGCGCGCGGCGCGGGGTGAGCAGCCGATCGAGCCCGGTGGGCGCGGTACCGGGGGCCGCGCGTTCCAGCCAGGGCCAGCGCAGGCCGCCGCGATAATCGATCCGGATGGCCTGGAAGCGGTCACCGCGCTGGATCAGCAGGTCGATCGGCTGGGCCGCCGCCTGGTTCGCGGTGATCGCCTTTTTCAGGCCATCCTGATCATAGGCGATACCGTTGACCGCAACCAGCTTGGCCCCATTGACCAGCCCGGCGTTGAACGCGGGGCTGTTCCACTGGGTGGCGGTCACTTTGGCGTCCTTGTCGATCATCAGCCCCAGCGAATAGGTCAGGCTCAGCGCCTTGGCATCAGCCATCCGCGCCTTGTCATAGGGGTTGGGCTCGTCTTTCCAGACCAGCCGGTAGCCACCCTGTTCCAGCCCGTTGACCGGCGCGGGCTGGTTTGGGGTCATCAGCCGGGTGCGCAAGAAGGTGTCCCAGCCATAGGGATAGACCCCGCTCAGCGCGCTAACGATATCGCCCAGCTCGAATGGCAGCGGGGTGTGATCACCATCGCGCATCCCGAAGAAGGCGCGCGCGAAATCATCGATGCTCCGCCGCCCGGCGGTGCCGGCACGAATAATCTGGTCCGCTTCGAGCCAGACCAGCGCACCTTCGGTATAATAATCCTCGCTGCGAGCAAGCGAGGCATAGGGTTTGGGCTTGCGCGCGGCAAACACCGGGTCCGATCCGGTATCCTCGATCGAGCGCCAGCCGCGCCCCGGCTGTTCGGAAAAATTGCCGGCCCAATTGGCCAGCTGGCCCAGCACCATCGCCTTGCCCTGCAAGCCAGAGCGGGCCGAGAGCACCAGCCCCCAGAACTGGTCCTGGCCTTCATAGGCCCACAGCAGATCGCCCTGCATCGGTTGGCGGTAATCCGGGGTCCACAGCCGCGCCGGGCGACGGAACTTGCCCGACCAGCTGTGGCCATATTCATGCGGCAGCAGCCCGCGATCAAACTCGTTCTTGTCCCATTCGGTGAAGGCGGAGGGTTCCAGCTGATTCTCGCTCGAGCGGTGATGCTCAAGCCCGATCCCGCCTATCCGGTCGGACAGGGCGAGGAGGAAATCATAATGATCGAAATGATTGGCGCCAAACGCCAGCCGCGCCTCGGTGACGAGATTGCGGTGCAGCTCGATCTGCGCCGGGCTCGCAGCCAGCAGCTCGGCCCGGTCCGCCACGACATTCAGCGTAACCTTCTGGCCCAGATCCCATTTGCGGAAATATTTGCCGGCAAAAATCGGCGAATCGACCAGCTCTTCATAAGTGGTCGCGGCCCAGCGCCAGCGGTCACCGCTGGCCTGCGCGCCGTCCAGCGCGGTCGCCGGGGTCCAGCCTTGCGGCAGGATCACGCTGGGCTGAACCTGAATCTGCCGGACATAATACCCGGCGGGATAAAGGCTCATCTTCTCCCACTGCAAATTGAGCATTTCGGCGGTCATGGTGATCCGCCCCTCAGCGGATTGGAGCGGCGAGGTGTGGACGAATCTGGCGACCACTTCCTTCGTGCCTTGCGGCACATCGACGTGGAAGGCAAACACCTCGACCGGGTCGCGCTTCCATTCCAGCACCTTGCCACCGGCGGAAAAACGCAGATCGGCCAGCTCTGCCAGCGGCCCGCTGGGACCGTGGGTGCCCGGCAGCCACTGCGGCAGCAGCAGGGTCAGCTGGGTGGTGCCCGGCGCCACCGGGATCGTCTGGGTCACGCGGTAAACGCCGCGCGCCACATCGCTGGCGTCAATATCCAGCTGCATCGCTCCGCCGGGATAGGGTGCGTCCACCGCATCGGGCACAGTCCGCGCGATAGGCACTGCCAGCGGCGGGGCGAACTGGGCAGCGAGAGCGGCAGGCGCGGATACAAGCAACAAGGCGGCAAGGATGGGGGCAGCTGATTTGGTCATGCCGGGTATGTGCCGCGCGGCGGCGCATCCCGCAAGATTGCCTTCCCGGTTTTTCGACGAAGTGCATTGCGGCGGCATCGGCGGCGGGGGTGTGTTCCAATTCTGCTCAATTGGCTTTAAGCGGCCAGCCATGAGCAATACACCGCAGGCCATCCGGGGTACCCAGGACATTTTCGGCGCCGAGGCCGAGGCTTTCGCCCATGTCGTCGAAACCTTTGAACGGGTGCGCAAGCTTTACCGTTTCCGCCGCGCCGAAATGCCGGTGTTTGAAAAGACCGAAGTGTTCAGCCGCTCGATCGGCGAGACCACCGATGTCGTCTCGAAGGAGATGTACAGCTTCCTCGATCGCGGCGACGAATCGTTGACCTTGCGCCCCGAATTCACTGCGGGCATCGCCCGCGCTTACCTCACCAACGGCTGGCAGCAACACGCGCCGCTCAAGCTCGCCACCCATGGGCCGTTGTTCCGCTATGAGCGCCCGCAAAAGGGCCGCTACCGCCAGTTCCACCAGCTTGACGCCGAGATTATCGGCGCGGGCGAACCGCAGGCCGATGTCGAGCTGCTGGTGATGGCCGATCAGCTTTTGAAAGAGTTGGGGATCAGTGAAGGCGTGACGCTGATGCTCAACACGCTGGGTGATGGGACCAGCCGCGAGGCATGGCGGAGCGCACTGGTCGAGTATTTCCGCGCGTTCAAGGGCGAGCTGAGCGAAGATTCGCAGGACCGGCTGGAACGCAATCCGCTGCGGATCCTCGACAGCAAAGACCCGCGTGACAAGGGTTTCGTTGCCGACGCGCCAAAGATCGACGATTTCCTCTCGGGCGAAGCACAGGATTTCTTCGGGGCGGTCACCTCAGGCCTCGATGCGGCAGGGGTCAGCTGGACCCGCGCCCCGGCACTGGTCCGCGGCCTGGATTACTATCGCCACACCGCGTTCGAATTCGTCACTGACCGGCTGGGCGCGCAAGGCACGGTGATCGGCGGCGGGCGCTATGACGGGTTGATCGAAACTCTGGGCGGGCCGCCGACGCCTGCGGTGGGCTGGGCTGCCGGGATCGAGCGGCTGGCGATGTTGGTAGATTCTCCGCCTAGAGAACCATTCATTGCTGTCGTTCCTGATAATCCAAGCTTAGAGGGCGAGGCTCATCAACTTGCGTTTAGACTGAGACAGTTGGGTTTTGCCTCGACTATCGCCTACAAGGGCAATGCCAAGCGTCACGCGGAAATTGCAAAGCGGCTTGGGGCAGATGCAGTACTCTACATTCGTTCGTCTGCAATCCAATCGGATGAATACGGGCCAGCGTCTAGGTTCCATCTTACAAAATTGCTGGCGGACCCTGATAACGCATTCCTAAGTGCGGTGTTGCAAGCAGTGGGTGCGGGACAGGGTCGGGTTAGCGGCGAGGCGCCTTCCTCGTGACGCCATCAAGCACTTGGTCTCGTCACCCTGAACTTGTTTCAGGGCCCATTTCTCCCCGCGCTCTGCCGTCTCCGGAGGCGCGATGGGTGCTGAAACGAGTTCAGCATGACGCGGTAGGACTTGGCGTGGCGCAACTAAAGCCCCTCCGCTTCAGGGGAGGGGTTGGGGTGGGGTCTATCCGCTTGACGCCGCGTTTGGGGAGAGACCCCACCCCCGGCCCCTCCCCTGAAGCGGAGGGGGGAAGAAGCGCATGACCATCTCCAACACCCGCCTGTCCCAGATCGCCTCGCGCTTCGCCGAGCTTGAGGCGCGGCTGGCTTCGGGCAGGCTGGAGGGTGTGGAGTTCGTTTCCGCCAGCCGCGATTATTCCGAGCTGGAGCCGGTTGCCAAGGCGGCTGAGGCAGTCACCACTCTGCGCGGCGAGATCGCCGGGCTGGAAGCGATGCTCGCCGATCCCGAGATGCGCGCCATTGCTGCCGAGGAACTTGCCGAACTCTCCCCGCAACTGCCCGAGGTCGAACACGCCCTCGCCATCACCATGCTGCCGCGCGATTCGGCGGACAGCCGCCCGGCGATGCTCGAAATCCGGGCCGGAACCGGGGGTGACGAGGCGGCGTTGTTCGCGGCGGATCTCTATCGGATGTATGAGAAATACGCCGCCGAGCAAGGCTGGCGGATCGAACTGATCAGCGCCAGTGTGTCGGACATCGGCGGATTCAAGGAAGTGATCGCCAATATCGCCGGCACTGGCGTGTTCGCCAAGCTGAAGTTCGAGTCTGGCGTCCACCGGGTCCAGCGGGTGCCGGTGACCGAAAGCGGCGGGCGGATCCACACTTCGGCGGCGACCGTGGCGGTGCTGCCCGAGCCGGATGAGGTCGATGTCCAGATCGATGATGGTGACCTCAAGATCGATATCTACCGCGCATCGGGCGCGGGCGGGCAGCATGTCAACACCACCGATTCGGCGGTACGGCTGACCCATTTGCCAACCGGCCTGGTGGTGATCCAGCAGGACCAGCGCAGCCAGCACAAGAACAAGGCCAAGGCGATGCAGGTGCTGCGCACGCGCCTCTATGATCTGAAACGCGCCGAAGCGCATGGTGCCGAGGCCGAAGCACGCAAGGCGATGGTCGGCTCGGGTGATCGGTCCGAACGCATCCGGACCTATAATTTTCCGCAAGGCCGTGTCACCGATCACCGGATCAATCTGACGCTCCACCGTCTGCCCGAGATCCTCGAAGGACCGGGGCTGGGCGAGCTGATCGATGCGCTGATCGCCGAGGATCAGGCCAAGCGGCTGGCGGCGCTGGGTGAGTGAGGATGAAGACAAAGCCAGAGGAGGGGGAGCCGAATGGGCGAGCCTAAGACTATCGCTCAAACACTTCGCGCCGCAACCGCCGCACTCTTGGCCACCAGCGACACGCCCCGGCTCGACGCCGAATTGCTGATGGCCCATGCGCTCGGCGTGTCGCGTTCGGAGCTGCTGCTGCGGCATATGGACGCGGCTGTTCCCGCCAAATTTTTCGCACAGATCGCCCGCCGCCTGAACCATGAGCCAGTTGCCTATATCCTTGGGCATCAGGAATTTCACGGGCTTGAATTGCTGGTCAATTCCGATGTGCTGATCCCGCGCGGGGATAGCGAAGTGCTGGTCGATGCGGCGTTGGCGGCATGTCCAGATGCGCGGTCAGTGCTCGATTGCGGCACCGGCAGCGGCGCGCTGTTGCTGGCGGTGCTGGCTGGGTTGCCTGCCGCGCAAGGGACCGGGATCGATCGCTCGCTGGGCGCGCTGGCGGTCGCGGCGGCCAATGCGGCGCGACTGGGGCTGACGGCGCGGGCGCGGCTGCTCCATGCCGATTGGGAGGCGCCCGGTTGGCAGGACTCTTTGGGCGGGCCGTTCGATCTGATTCTGGCCAACCCGCCCTATGTCGAGGATGCGGCGAACCTGGCTCCATCGGTTCGCGCGCATGAGCCAGCGGGGGCGCTGTTCGCTGGCGCTGATGGTCTTGATGCCTATCGGATTTTGGTGCCGCAATTGCCTGGACTGCTGGCTGCGGGCGGCGCTGCATTGCTCGAGATTGGTGCTGCGCAGGCTGATCCGGTAAGCGGACTTGCCCAGGCAGCGGGCTTTGCGGTGATCTTGCATAACGACCTTGGCGGGCGGCCCCGGGTGCTGGAACTCAAGTTTTCGCTTGGCAATGCGCCGCCCAGCGCCTAAGCTTCAAAGCGGTCTTCGGAAGGATGTAAAATTCCCATCCGGTCGGCCAACTCCAACATTTGCAATCGGTAATGGTCTGGAACGGCCATCCACCAGGGCAGATGTCGGAACCACGAGGCCGTGTGTGGCCCGTGGCTCAGGGTCATGCGATCTGCCTGCTGGCATTAGGCCGGGCGGCGATCGGGGGTTAAGGAACAGACACCCTTGAACAACAATAATCGTGGCAACAGTAACAGCATCAACAACAATCGTCGGCGCGGGCGAGGCAACAATCGCCCCCAAGGCAGCGGTGGCGGTGGTGGCCAGCAGCTCAACCGGGTTGACAGCCGGGCGCGTGGCAATGCCCCGCAGTTGCTTGAGAAATATCGCAAGCTTGCCCAGGACGCCCATCAGAATGGCGATCGGGTGGCGGCAGAATATTACCTCCAGTTTGCCGATCATTATTTCCGCGTGCTCGCCGATAGCCGGGTGCGTCAGGATGAACCGCGCGGCCCACGCTCTGAGCGTTGGCAGGAAGGCGATGCCGAGCCCGACGATAGCGGCGAATTTTCGGTGGAAAGCGATTTCCCCAGCTTTGACCAGCAGCCCGGCCCGGTCCGGCGCGAACGGGAAGATCGCCCGGATGATCGCGGCGGCAATAATCGCAGCAACAGCCGGCCCACAAATAATGAGCGCACCAATGACCGGCCGCTCCGCGAACGCGACGATCGCCCCGAGCGCACGGAGCGTCAGGAAGCGGCACCGCAAAGCAGCGCTGAAGATCACAGCCCGGCTGCGGATCTGAGCGAAGATGCGGTCCAGGACACGCCCTATGAACCGGCTGAAAATCCGTTTGTGCGCGATCGCGGTACCCGGGGTTTGCGCCCGCGCCGGGATGATCGCCGCCCGCGCCGTGATGACGAGGATGATGCGCCCGCCGGGCTCGATCCTGCGATGCTCCCGCCTGCGATCTCGATCCCGCGCGACGAGCCCGAAGCCGAAGCTGAAGTGGCCGAGGTCAAACTGCGCCGCCGCGCTCCGCGCAAGAAGCCGGCTGGCGACGATGCGGGTGAAGCACGTGAATCGGTTAGCTGATCGGGCCTTGCACCGGGCGTAAGGGGCGGTAAGCCTCTTGCCATGGACGCGATCCGGCAATTTATGAATCAAGCAGCAGCGCGCCCGCAGTGGTGCGCACTGCTGCTCGGCCTCATTTCAGCTGCCGGGTTCCAGCCGCTCGGGGCTTGGCCGCTGGCTTTGCTTGGCGTTGCCGGACTGATCGAGCTTATCGCGCGCGCGGCCACTGGCAGGCAGGCGGCCCTGATCGGCTGGCTATTTGGGCTGGGCCATTTCGCAGTCGGTAACAACTGGATTGCCACTGCCTTTACCTATCAGGCGCAGATGCCAGCCTGGCTCGGCTGGATCGCGGTGCTGGCGATTGCCTGCTTTCTGGCGATCTATCCGGCGCTCGCGGCCTGGGGTGCGTGGATGATCGGGCACACCCGGCCCGGTGCGCTGGTGTTTGGCTTTGCCGCGTGCTGGATCGTGACCGAATGGCTGCGCAGCTGGGTGTTTAGCGGCTTTGCCTGGAACCCGTTGGGCGTTGTGGCGCTGGGCGGGTTTTCGCGGCCCGGCCTTGCCGCGCTGGCTCCGTGGCTTGGCACTTATGCCCTCTCGGGATTGGTTGCGTTGCTCGCAGGCAGCTGGTGGCTGGCCGCAAAGCAAGAATGCGGCTGGCGCGGCGCGGCTCTGGCGTTTGGCCCCGTGTTGCTGCTGCTTGTGCCGACCAGCGGCAACGGGGCTGAGGGGAAACTCGCCTATACCCTGATCCAGCCCGATGTGCGCCAGGACGACCTTAACAATGCGGCGCTGTTCGAGGCGCAATTCGCCCATGCGGCGCAGCTTTCCCTGCCGCGCCAAGCTGACGCAAGCGGGCCGGTCGACAAGCGGATTGTGCTGTGGCCCGAATCGGGCCTGCCCGACTATCTGCGGGAGGGCTATCCGGACGGGTTCTATCAGGATTCCACCTACGCTGCCGATCCGCGCCTCGCCCGGTTGCGGCTCGGCCGGATTGCCGGCCGGGGCGGGCTGTTGCTGACCGGCGCAGTCGATCTTGAGTTCCGCAGCGGGACTGCGGTCGGCGCGCGTAATGCGGTTACTGTGGTGGATGAGGCCGGCACGATCCGGGCAAGCTATGCCAAGGCGCATCTGGTGCCGGGCGGTGAATATCTCCCCTTGCGCCCCTTGCTTGAGCCGCTTGGTGCCTCGCGGCTGGTCGCGGGCAGCATCGATTTCTGGCCGGGACCGGGGCCGCGTACGCTGGAACTGGGCGCGTGGGGCCGGGCCGGGGTGCAGATCTGCTATGAGATCATCTTCTCCGGCCAAGTGGTCGATCGCGCCAACCGCCCCGATTATATCTTCAACCCGTCGAATGATGGCTGGTTTGGCAGTTGGGGTCCGCCGCAGCATCTGGCGCAGGCCCGGCTCAGGGCGATCGAGGAAGGACTGCCGGTGCTGCGCTCCACCACCACCGGGATCAGCGCAGTGATCGATGCCGATGGAATCGTCCGCCAACACCTCCCGCGGCTCACCGCCGGACGGCTCGACGGGCTGATCCCACCGGCTCATCGACCGACGCTATTTGCACAGCTGGGCAACCTACTTCCGCTTGGCTGGGCACTGGTTCTTCTTGTCTTGAGCATGGTTGCCACGCGGGCACGGCGCAGCTAAAGCACGTGACATAAAGAAACCTTTATATCGAGATTTCCGATGCGCAGCGACTATCTGTTTACCTCTGAGAGCGTCTCTGAAGGCCATCCTGACAAGGTGGCGGACCAGATCTCGGATTCGATTGTCGATCTGTTTCTGGGGATCGACAATGAAGCGCGGATTGCCTGCGAAACCTTGACCACTACCCAATTGGTCGTGGTCGCCGGAGAAATCCGCGGACGCGGGATTTACGAGAACGGCGAATGGGCGGACGGCATTCTGGAACGGATCGAAGCAACAGTGCGCGAAACCGTACGCGATATCGGTTATGAGCAGAACGGCTTCCACTGGGAAAAGTTTGAATTCATCAACCGGCTCCACGGCCAGTCCGAACATATTGCGCAAGGGGTCGATGCCAGCAGCAACAAAGACGAGGGCGCGGGCGATCAGGGGATCATGTTCGGCTATGCGACCGATGAAACCCCCGATCTGATGCCCGCAACGCTGTATTACAGCCACAAGATTCTTGAGCGGATGGCGGCTGACCGCCACTCTGGCGCGGCCCCGTTCCTCCAGCCCGACGCCAAAAGCCAGGTGACGCTGCGCTATGAAGGCAGCCTGCCGGTTGCCGCCACCGCAATCGTCGTCTCGACCCAGCATATCGCCGGTTATGACGAGGGCACGAAAGAGGCAGAGCTTCACGCTTATGTCCGGCGCGTGGTGGCAGACGTGATCCCGCCGGTGCTGCTGCGCGGAACCGAATATCACATCAACCCGACCGGCAGCTTCGAGATTGGCGGACCCGATGGCGATGCCGGCATCACTGGCCGCAAGATCATCGTCGATACCTATGGCGGCGCGGCCCCGCACGGCGGCGGCGCGTTTTCGGGCAAGGATCCGACCAAGGTTGACCGTTCGGCGGCCTATGTCGCGCGCTACCTTGCCAAGAACATCGTCGCTGCGGGCCTGGCCACCCGCTGCACGATCCAGCTCGCCTATGCGATCGGCGTGTCCAAGCCGCTGTCGCTGTATGTCGATACCCATGAGACCGGCAAAATTGGCGATGACAAGATCGAGGCTGCGATCATGGGCATGGCGCGGCTCGGCGGCCTGACCCCGCGTGCCATCCGCCAGCTGCTTGGCCTCAACAAACCGATCTACCGCCAGACCGCCGCCTACGGCCACTTCGGGCGCAAGCCAGTGGGCGATGCCTTCCCGTGGGAGCGAACCGATCTGGTGGAGGATTTGAAGGCGGCGCTGCGGTGAGTTGAGTGCTTCACCCGCATGGAGCGAATGGCGAGCGTGCGTTCGCTGGCGATTCGCAATGCGAATATTTTTCGTCGCTCAATTGGGGGGACTGTCTTGGCGAGTAAATTTTTGCGCTGAATTATTGGATGTATGCCAGAAAAACCAAAGGCAGCCGGTTAGGGCTGCCTTGGCATTTAGTTCCCTTGCGGGAAACGGATACTCCATGGGGAGGCCGCCTGTGCCCCCCATATGGGATAGGGAATCCTAATTTGCAATTAAATTCCTATGACAAAGGAGGCGCTGACGGTTTGGGGAGCCATTTCAGTGCTACACGCAACAAATCATTGAACTCCGCATCGGGTAGCCGCCTGATTCCATTTTTGTCAGGTAGGAGCCTACTTACGGCCACCGTAGTGATCTTGTCGCAAATCGCCCAAGCGGCGCGTCCGTCAATGGTTGTTTGCAGTGGGAATGCCCATTCGTTGCCCAACTGAGCCTGCGTTGAGCACGGGATAGCGGTAACTGCGCCGTGCAAGGTGTTGCGAAACGACAGAATAATGACAGGCCGTCGCTTCCAAAATTCGGGTAGTTGCGCATCTTGCGGGAAGTCGCACCAGAAAAGTTGACGAATCTTGGGCGCACCGATCAGGCGCGGTGCAACCTTTGGGGGCGGCTCTTGGTGATGCGCGTTCATAAGCGGGATTGCTCGCAATTTCGGTGCTGGAGGATCAAAGGAGGTCGAGATCGAGATCATCGTCGTGATCAGAAACCACAAGCTGCAGCTTAGGCGCACCGCGCCGGTTTTGCCTTTTCTGCGCCGCTTCCGCTTTTGCCTGTATTTCGGCGAGCTTTTCTTGCGCGAAGGGCTTTGCGGCTTCAATCAGACCATCGAGATGATAGATATTCGTCTTACTGCCTTTTTCGGTCCGCCGCTCTTCACGGAAGATAAAACCCGCGCCCTCAAGGCCCGCGATGTGCTTTTGGATTGTGCGGGGGTGCACGCCCATTGCTTTCGCCATTGTGCCTTTTGAAGGGTAGGGCTTGCCTTCTAGCGTCCACCACTTGCTTGCCAGATATAGCACAATGTTGAGATCGAGTGGGGACAGACCAAGCTGACGCTGGTTCTCAATGATAACGCTGGGCAGCGCCGTCCATCCCGCAGCCATGAGTGTCTTGGTCCATTTCCTTTCATTGGTACGAAGATCGGCACTGCCCTTCGCTTCAGTCTTTGCTGCCATGGTTGTAATCCTTTCGGCTTCCGTATGGGTGCATATCGCGCGGGATTCAACTTGAGTAGGGAGGCGCTTAGGCCGCGGGGGGAAGTCTTTAGAGGCTTCCGGTAGGGAGGCGCGTGGGGCGCGGAGCGGGAGCCATGAGGGGCCTACGAATCAGGATAGGCCATTTAAGGAGTATCCGCAGAAGGCATACATCATTCAGGCATAACCGATTACCTAAGACTGGTGGGCCCAAGGGCCTCCCCCTCCGCTCAGTTTCGTGTGGTCCTCAATTCCATTCACGCACCCTTGCGATAATCCGCCGTCACCACCCCCGCTGCCGCCAGCTCCTCCTCGTGGCTGACTTCGCGCCAATCCTCGGCCAGCGCGGCGGCTCCCCATTCGAGCATTGCCGGGTGGGCAAGCACGTGATCGACCCATGCCTGACCTGAACCCACATCCAGTCCATAGGTGCGGATGCGGAAGGCGACGGGGGCGTAGAAGGCGTCGGCGGCGGTGAATGCTGCGCCGGCCAGCCACGGGCCGCCGAACCGGGTCAGGCCAGCCTCGAAAATCTCGCGCAGCCGGGCAATGTTGCGCTGGAGGCCTAACGACATCGGCTTGGGCTTGACCCGAACGCCCACATTCATGGTGCAATCATTGCGGAGGTGTCCGAACCCGCCGTGCATTTCAGCGACTGCGCCTTGTGCGAAGATCCGCGCTTCTTCATCGGCAGGCCAGATGCCCGCGTAACGCTCGGCCAGATAGAGCGTGATGCCGAGCGAATCAGGGATCATCCGCATGCCATCGATCAGCAGCGGCACTTGTCCGGTGGGCGAGAACTTGCGAAAATCCGAGTAATTGTCGGGCTTGGTAAAGGGCTGCAGCCGGTCCTCGAACGGAATGGCGAGGGCTTTCATCAGCAGCCACGGGCGCAGGCTCCAGCTGGAATAGTTCCGGTTGGCGGTGATCAATGTGTAGGTCATGGGGAGTGGATAGCGCGGGGCGGACACATTCCACAACCCGTCATCCTGAAAGTGTTTCAGGACCCATCGCGCCTTCAGGTGCGGCGGCTCATTGGGAGAAATGGGCCCTGAAACGAGTTCAGGGTGAAGTTCTCCTTTGCTTACCTGGCGTAAGCCGCTGCATCCTCATCCGGCCAACGGGTCAACCGGGGCGCGGCGGGGTTGAGGAAAATCGCCGGCAATTTGCCCAGCATCAAAATCTTGTGAATGCACCAATCGGCGGCCCGCTCGTTCCACCGGGCGGTGGCTTTGCCATTGCGCTCCAGCCAGTGCTGATAGGGCAGGAAGTGATCGGGCTCATCCTTGTGGACGATCTGGAAGATCTTGTTCATGATCGGATCGGATCGGACCGGGCCGCTCTTGAGCAAGATCTCGACCTGCGTAAAACCGCGCTGCTCGGTCAGCATGATCACCCGGCAGAGCTTTTCAAACTCGCCCGGATTTCCCAGCACTGCCGTCGTATCGATCTCCTCGATGGTGCAGCCAAAGATCCACTCAATGAAACGATCGATATGGCCGTAGCCGCGGTTCAGTTGCAGCGGCATCCGGCCCTGCCGCTCAAACCAGCGTTTGAACATCATGTAGTGCTTGCGCTCGTCTTCCCGGTGTTTGACGACTTCGGCGATGAACCGGCTGTCGTCCGGGCAGTGTGCGCGCACCCCCTCCAATACACGGTCAAGTGAGGTGTAACCGCGGAACTCATTGTAGATGTAAATCGATGCGAGAACGTCGAGATAGCGATTTCGCAACTTGGGTGACTGAAGCATGAAAGCCCTATGTCACAGATTAGCGCGGCTGGCTATCAATCCTCACTTAACATCGCGGTAAGTCCCAGCACCGCCTCGGCAAATTCTTCGCGGAAATCCTGCACGACCTGACGGGCGCTGCGTTCTGCCTCGATCAGGCCAACCCCCTGGCCGACAAAATAGCTGACCAGATCGCGCGCCGCCTCATTGCCGCCCACCACCGCCTTTTCGACTTGCGCGAAGCTCGGCTCGGAAACCATGCCCATCAGCGGCATCGGCAGCGTGCCGGGGCTGTCTGACGCATCCCATGCCTCGTGCCAGGCAGTGCGGAGCTGGCGCGCGGGCTTGCCGGTGCGGCTTTTCGAGCGGACCGTATCGCGGCTGCGCGCGGCGATCATCTTGGCCCGGAACGCCTCGCTGGTCTCCGCCTCGGGGGTCGCCAGCCAGACCGAGCCGGTCCAGGCCCCCTGCGCGCCGGCCGCCATCATCGCGGCCATCTGCGCCCCGGTCATGATCCCGCCAGCAGCCAGCACCGGGATGTCATGGCCTGCTTGTTTGAGCGCCCGGACCACTTCGGGGATCAGCACCAGCGTCGAAACCTCGCCGCAATGCCCGCCCGCCTCGCCGCCCTGCGCCACGATGATATCGACCCCGGCTTCGGCCTGGCGCAGCGCGTGTTCCTTGGCCCCGACCAGCACGGCAACTGGAATCCCGCGCGCCTTGCCCTCAGCGATCATCGCGGCCGGGGCGATGCCAAGCGCATTGGCGATCAGGCGGATCGGGTGGCGGAAGGCGACTTCCATCAGCGCTAGGCCGTTTTCCGGGGTGATCCCCAGCCGCTCGCGCAGCACCGGCGCATCGCTGCCCCCGGTCACGCCATACCGGGCCAGCAGATCGGCGGCGAAGGCCTTGTGTTCGGTGGAAATGGCGGCGGCGCGCGCGACATTGCTGGAAAGCTCGGCCACCCGCGGATCGACCGTTTCGGGCACCAGCACATCGACGCCGTAGGGCTTGTCATCGATATGGGCATCGATCCAGGCCAGCTCTTCCTCCAGCTGCTCGGGGCTGAACCGGGTTGCACCCAGTACGCCGAATCCACCCGCCTTGCTGACCGCCACCACCACATCGCGGCAGTGGCTGAAGGCGAATAGCGGAAAGTCGCAACCGGTTAACCGGCACAGGGCGCTATTCATAACCTTAGCCGCGGGGCAGGGTCACTGGGCCGCCAATCTCGATCGCCTTTTTGTAGGCCGGGCGCGCGGTCAGCGCCGCCTGATAGCGAGTCAGGTTGGGGCGGCCCACCAGCAGGCCCATCTGCACGGCATGTTCGAGCAGATATTCAAGGTTGATATCCGCCCCGGTAAAGGTCTCGCCGCACAGGAAGCTCTTGCCCTCAAGCTGGCTCTCGATCCAGTCGAGCTGCTTCTTGAGTTCGGCGTCCATGAAGCCCAGCGCTAACTCGCCCAGTCCCAGCCGGGAACCGAGCATCCGCATCAGCATCGGCATCCCCAGCGTGCCTTCGGCAAAATGGAGCCATTCGAGATATTCAGGCCGGCCATCGTCGGGCGGGAGCAGCTTGCCGCCGCCGTGGCGGTCGACGATGTATTCGATGATGGCGGAACTTTCGACCATCACCCGCCCGTCGATCTCCACTGCCGGGGCCTTGCCCAGCGGATGGACATCGTAAAGCGATGGCGGCGAGCGGAAGGTGGCAGGATCGCGATCATGCTGGATCAGCTCGTAGGGCAGCCCCAGCTCTTCCATCAGCCAGATGATCCGGGTTGAACGTGAAATACGCAGATGGTGTACGCGGATTGTCATGGTAGGTCCTCCTCTCAGGCAAGTGGAGCTCGGTCGCTTCCGAGCTGTTTCAGCACACCAAGCCCGAGTTGCAGCCCGGGCATTGGCATGTGTGATAGTTCAAGTGTTCGGATCGTCGAAAAACAAAATTCCGTGACGCAGGATTTCATCGCGCAGTGCTTGCGATTCGATGCTTTCCCAAGCGATGATATCGACTGTGATGGGCAGGTCGCTTTCGTCGAAAGCGAAGCGGAGGTTGCTAAGCTCGCTATTGGGTGCCGGTGGAAAAACCACCAGATCAAGGTCGGAGGCCGGTCGCGCCCGTCCTGTAGCGCGTGATCCGAACACCTTGATGGGGCCAATCCGCCGCCGAACCCCTTCAAGGATTGCTGAGACGGTTTGGTACTCCCGGGCGTTAAGGCAAATCTGACTGTTGCGAAGCATTCCTGAGCTTTTCACGCAATGTCGCGAAGAGCGCAAGATAGTCGTCGGCGATTTGTGTGAGGGCGGTTGCTGCGCGGCTTGGATCGTATTCGTGCGAAAGCGCGTTGCGCAACTTGGTCGCATCGATCCAGGCCTGTCCATCCTCAATCAGTCCAGCGGCGAATGCGGCTCGTATCGCACTGATCGGAGTGCCGATTTCGTCGCTCACCCCGCTTTCGCGAAGGTAGTCACGCAGCACCTTCCAGCCGAGGCCCCAAGTGATCTCGAACAGCTGAACCAGGCCGGCTTGTTCCATTATCGACAACGGACGCGACTTGAAGGACTCGATCGCGTCGGACAGATTCGCCTCAGCCTTGATGAAGTTCGCGTAACGAAGTTTCCAGCGAGGCGCAGCCTGATCCATCACTTGTCGTACCTTGCCGTCGTCCGTACGGCGATCTCTTCCGCCGTCACACCGGGCGCAAGCTCGGTCAGGCGGAAGAGGGAATTGTGGTCCGCGCGGGCGAAGACTGCAAGATCGGTTATCACCATATCGACCACATTTTTGCCGGTCAGCGGCAGGGTGCAGGCGGGGATGAATTTGGGGCTGCCGTCCTTGGCGCAGTGTTCCATCACGACGATGATCTTCTTGACGCCGGCAACCAGATCCATCGCCCCGCCCATGCCCTTGATCATCTTGCCGGGGACCATCCAATTGGCGATGTCACCGTTTTCGGCCACTTCCATCGCGCCGAGCACAGTCAGATCGATATGGCCGCCGCGGATCATCGCAAAGCTGGCCGCGCTGTCGAAATAGGCCGAATGCGGCAGCTCGCTGATGGTCTGCTTGCCAGCATTGATCAGATCGGCGTCAACCTTGTCCTCAGCCGGGAACGGCCCGATCCCGAGCATCCCGTTTTCGGATTGCAGCGTGACGGTGATGTCAGGCGGCACGTGGTTCGCCACCAGCGTCGGGATGCCGATGCCAAGGTTGACGTAATAGCCGTCCTTTAATTCACGGGCGGCGCGGGCGGCCATCTGGTCGCGGGTCCAGCCTTTGGTAAGGCCATCGTGGGCGGTCATCAGCCAACGTCCGTTGTTCGAGTGGTGCGGAATTCGATCTTCTTGTCATAGGGGCTGCCGACGATCATTCGCTGGACGTAAACCCCCGGCAAATGGATGCAATCGGGGTCGAGGCTGCCGACCGGCACGATTTCCTCCACCTCCACCACGCAAACCTTGCCGCAAGTGGCGGCAGGCTGGTTGAAATTTCGTGCGGTCTTGCGGAACACGACATTGCCGGTTTCATCAGCCTTCCACGCCTTGACCAGTGCCAGATCGGCGAAGATCCCCTGTTCAAGAATATAGTCCTCGCCATGGAAGCTTTTCACTTCCTTGCCGTCCGCCACCAGCGTGCCGACCCCGGTCTTGGTGTAGAATCCGGGGATACCCGCGCCGCCGGCGCGCATCCGTTCGGCCAGGGTGCCCTGGGGGGAGAACTCCACTTCCAGCTCGCCCGAAAGATACTGCCGCTCGAACTCCTTGTTTTCGCCGACGTAGCTGGCGATCATCTTTTTGACCTGGCGGGTGCGGAGCAGCTTGCCGATCCCCTCACCGTCGATCCCGGCGTTGTTGCTGGCAAAGGTCAGCCCGCTCACCCCGCTGCCCACCATCGCATCGAGCAGCCGCTCCGGGATGCCGCACAGGCCAAAACCGCCGCAGGCGATCAGCATGTCATTGCGCAGCAGGCCGGATAGCGCCGCCTTCGCGTCTGGGAAAAGCTTGTTCATCGGGCATCCTCATGCGGGAATATGCGCGGCTAGTTGAAGAGCAGACTGGCAGCAATTGCAACCGGCGCGGTTACACTTGCACGAAATGCAAGCTTAGCCCAGTTCCAGCCCCAGCGCGGACGAAAGATCGCTCAGCGCTTGCTCGCCGCTGGCTACCTTGATTGCGTGCATCCCCAATTGGGCGGCGGGTTTGCAATTGATCCCCAGATCATCGAGATAAATGCAGTCCTGCGCCTCCACTGCCAGCATTTCGCACATCAACTGGTAAATCCGTGGGTCGGGCTTGCGGATCCCGGCCCTGGAACTTTCGATGACTTTATCGAACCGGGCGAAAATATCGCCATAGGCGGTGGCTTTCCCTGCCGATCCGGCCATCCCGGCACCTGTTCCGGCGGGGACATTGTTGGTGATGCAGCCCAGCGCGAAGCCTTCGAGCTTGAGACGGTCGAGCGCGGCAACCATCGCCGGGCGGATACTTCCGGCGATCACCGCCAGCACATCAGCACCCGGCAGATCATGGCCGAGCCGGGCGGCCTCGGCGGCAAACAGCGCGTCAAACGCCGCCGCATCGATCTCGGCCCGTTCGAACCGGGCCCAGGCATTGCGATCGGGATCGCTGCTATTGATCCGGCGGACCAGATCATGCGGCAAACCGCGCGCCGCCTCGAGCCGGTTGAAAGCTTCGAACGGGGACGCGGTAATCACGCCGCCGAAGTCAAAAATCACGGCAGTATAGCGGCGCGGCATTCTCGATCCCCAAGGCACGGCGGGTGCTGCCCGGCAGTGGCGCAAGGGGCGGCGCGGCGCAAGTATTGCAATTTTGATCAGGATCATATCGCTCCCTAGAAATTGGGTAGACAAGGCGCCGTGAAAGGAGAACCGCGATGCGCTCAATTCTTGTGCAGACAGGCCGTGATTCCGGGATGCAGGCCCGGCTCGATACGGCGCTGGATCTGGCCCGGGCCAATGATGGCCATATCACTCTGCTGATCGACACTCCGCTTGAGGCATATGTGACGCTCGATCCCTATGGCGGAACCTATGTGGCGCAGGATGCGCTGACTACCGCTCTGGCTGAAGATGACGCCTTGGCCGCTACCGTGACCGCGCAATTGCAGCGCGATGATGTGCCGTTCGATGTGGTCCAGTATCAGCAGCTTCCGCTCGATGCGATGGCTGCTGCGGCCCGGCTCACCGATATCGCGATCGTTTCGCGCAGCTGCGGCTTTGCCGGCGATCTGGCGCTGGCGGTGCGCTGCCCGGTGCTGGCCTTGCCCGATAAGGTCGCGCTGAGGGTGCCGGTGCGAACCGCCTGCATCGCCTGGGACGGCGGCGATGAAGCGGCGCTGGCGCTGCGCTTCGTCGCACCGATGCTGGCGGGAAGCGGCCAGGTCCACGTGCTGAGCGTGAGCGGGCGCGTGACCGGTTTCCCATCGACCGAGGCGCTGCGCTATCTTTCGCGGCACGGGATCAAGGCCGAGTTGCACGAGCTGGAGCGCGACACTTCGGTGGAGGAGACGCTGGCGGATGCGGCACGGAGACTGGGCGCGGAGCTGATCGCGGTGGGTGCCTTCAGCCACAGCCGGATGCGCGAATTCCTGTTCGGCGGGGTAACGCGCTATTTTCTGGATGATGCGGATTCGCTGCCGTTGCTGCTGGCGCATTAGTCAGGAAAGGCTGGTGGTTCGGCGATGTCTGATCGACATGCCGGATCATAAAGCCGCTGCTGCGGCTTTATCTTCGAAGCGGAAAGCAATCTGTTGCAGCGCAGCGCAGGCTTGCATGCGCAAGAATGTTTTGATCCGGTAAACTGCGGCAAGGCTGACTATTTTCTATTGAAATTCAAGTACCCATGAGGAAATTGCATCGACAGTTGCAAATTATGCAACATTTAATGTGCATTTCGCACTTGCACAATAAGTTGCTTAATGGCACTTAGATCGTGCCTTTTCAGGCATCCTCTCCCAAAACTTCTAAGGCCCGGTCGGCAACGTCCGGGCCTTTTTTTGTCTCAGCTCGGGAGGGGTCGGCACCGCGCGACCGACGCAAGGTTTGCAATCACAGAGATGAGTTCCTAGCTTCCCCCTTCCCCCGCGGATCCGGGCACCAGGCAGAAAGCGATGCAATGGCCGATGCGAATGCAAAGACGAACGGCGTCAAGATGGATGACAAGACCGAGCGGCTGCAGGTGGCAGCGGCACGCCAGGAAGAAAGCGGGCACGGGATCGCACGCCTGCCCAAAACGACCATGGGCAAGCTGGGGATCACCGAAGGCGATGTGATCGAGATTGCCGGCAAACGCACCACCGCAGCGCGGGCCGTGCTAGCCTATCCTGAAGACGATGGGCTGGAAGTGATCCGCCTTGATGGGTTGCAGCGCGCCAATGCGGAAGTTGGCTCGGGCGATCATGTTTGCGTCAACAAGGCCGAATCGCGCCCCGCCAGCCGGGTCGTGTTCGCGCCTGCCCAGCGCGAAATGCGGCTGCAAGGCCCGGCGCAGGCGCTCAAGCGCAATTTCTTTGCCCGGCCATTGATGGCGGGGCGATCTGGTCGCCACCACCGGCCAGCAGCAGGTCCGCGATATGCCGCCGCAGGTGGCGCGGATGTTCAATACCCCGGCCTATGCGCTCACCCAGATCCGCCTCACTGTTGTTTCGACCACGCCCAAGGGCATCGTCCATATTGACGAGAACACCGAAATCGAGCTGCGCGAGGAATATGAAGAGGCCCGCACCGGGCGCGGCGATGTCAATTATGATGACGTTGGCGGGATGGGCGATACCATCCGCCAGCTCCGCGAAATGGTCGAGCTGCCGCTGCGCTATCCCGAACTGTTCACGCGCCTAGGGGTCGATCCGCCTAAGGGGGTCTTGCTGCATGGGCCGCCGGGCACTGGCAAGACCCGGCTGGCGCAGGCCGTTGCCAATGAAAGCGATGCCAGCTTCTTCACTATCAACGGACCCGAAATCATGGGCTCGGCCTATGGCGAGAGCGAGCGGCGCCTGCGCGAAGTGTTCGAGGAAGCGGCCAAAGCCTCACCCTCGATCGTGTTCATCGATGAAATCGATTCGATCGCGCCCAAGCGCGGCCAGGTCCAGGGCGAGGCGGAAAAGCGCTTGGTGGCCCAGTTGCTGACGCTGATGGACGGGTTGCAGGCGCGCTCCAACATCGTGGTTATCGCCGCGACCAACCGCCCCGATGCGATCGATGAAGCGCTGCGCCGTCCGGGGCGGTTCGATCGCGAGATCATCATCGGCGTGCCAGACCAAAGCGGGCGGCGCGAGATTCTGGGGATCCACACCCGCGGAATGCCGCTGGCAGAAGGCGTCAGCCTGGATGAGCTGGCCCGCACCACCCATGGCTTTGTCGGGGCCGATCTGGCTGCGCTGGCGCGCGAGGCGGCGATCGAGACGACCCGGCGGATCATGCCGCTGCTCGATCTGGAGGCGCAGACGATCCCGGTGGAGGTACTCGATCAGCTCTCGGTTACCCGCGATGATTTCCTCGCCGCACTGAAACGCGTCCAGCCCAGCGCGATGCGCGAGGTGATGGTGCAGGTGCCGAACATTGGCTGGGCCGATATCGGCGGGCTCGATGATGCCCAGATGAAACTGCGCGAGGGGGTCGAGCTGCCGCTGCGTAACCCGCAAGCGTTCCACCGGCTGGGCATCCGCCCGGCCAAGGGTTTTCTGCTTTATGGCCCGCCCGGCACCGGCAAGACCCTGCTGGCCAAGGCGGTTGCCAAAGAGGCGGAGGCCAATTTCATCGCGATCAAAAGCTCGGACCTGCTGAGCAAGTGGTATGGCGAGAGCGAGCAGCAGATCACCCGGCTGTTCGCCCGCGCGCGGCAAGTGGCCCCTTGCGTGATCTTCATCGACGAGATCGACAGCTTGGTTCCGGCGCGCGGCACCAGCGGCAACGAGCCGCAGGTAACGGCCCGGGTGGTCAACACGATCCTCGCCGAAATGGATGGCATGGAAGAGCTCTCTTCGGTGATCCTGATCGGGGCGACCAACCGCCCGGCGCTGGTCGATCCGGCGCTGCTACGTCCCGGAAGGTTTGACGAGCTGGTCTATGTCGGCACCCCGACCGAGGACGGGCGCGTCCATATTCTGAAAATCCACACCCGGAATATGCCGCTGGCCAAGGATGTTAATCTGACCGCGATCGCCAAGGAAACGAACCAGTTTACCGGGGCCGATCTGGAAGATGTGGTCCGC
This sequence comes from Novosphingobium sp., assembly GCA_031372185.1. Classification (GTDB taxonomy): domain Bacteria; phylum Pseudomonadota; class Alphaproteobacteria; order Sphingomonadales; family Sphingomonadaceae; genus Novosphingobium. The sequence goes on along the minus strand of JANMKT010000046.1, from coordinate 7,136 downwards.
CGTGCGGGCCTTGTCGCGATCCGCACCCGCGGCGAAAAGGTCAAGACGGTGACCGCAGCCGATTTCACCGAAGCACTGGCCGATAGCCGCGCCACCGTGACGGCCGAGATGGAAGCCGAATACGCCAAGATGAAGGGCGAATTGAAAAAGCGGGCGATGGAAGTTGCGCCGTTTGGGTTTCTGGCTCCCGGAATGGTTGAATCGACGCGCGACAAGAAGCATAGTTGAAAGGGTCGTCCCGGACTTGATCCGGGACCGCTGGCCTCTTCGATGCAGGGCCGGGATGTTGAGGGCTGCAATCCCGGATCATGTCCGGGATGACGTTACGCCTCAGTACACAGCGCCTCGGGCATGGTTTCGCGCAGCCATTCGAGCATTTCTTCACGCATCGCGAGGCGCAACTGGGCAAGGGCAGCGGGATCGTTCGCGCTCATCACCAGCTTGAGCTCGATCGAACCGACCCGGCTCTCGCTGACTTGCAGCAGCGCAGTTCGCCCGTCCCAGCTTTCGTGTGCCTTGATCGCTGCCAGATAGGCGCTGCGGATTGGCGCTATCGCACCGCCCGGCAGAATTGGAAAGATCACCGATCCAGTGATCCCGCCTGCCACCCGGGTCCAGTTCTGGAAGGTCGTGTCGAGGAATTTGGTGGTCGGCACGATCAGCCGTCGCTCATCGTTGGTGCGGATCACCACATAGCTCATCCGGATATCTTCAACCCGCCCACTTTCGCCGTCGATCACCACAAAGTCGTCAATCCGGATCGGTTCGGTCAGCGCCATCTGCATGCCGGCCAGCACCGATTTGAGCGCCGGTTGCGCCGCTGCGCCCACCGCCAGCCCGACCAGACTGGCTGAGGCGATCAGCGTCACGCCGACATTGCGGACCCCCGGAATCCCGAGCAGGATCAGCGCGACGGTGACGAACACGATCACGAAACCGGCGGTCCGCGAAAGGATCGCCACGCGGGTGCGGCGGCTGCGCGCGGCAAACTCGTCGCTCGAAAGCTCGGCCCGGCTTTCCAGCACCCGGGCAAACGCCTTGACCAGCGCAAAGGCGACCCAGCCAAGCAGCGCGGGGACCAGGAACCGGTCAATCGCCAGCCAGCCCCGCGACAGTGCCGGGTTGGTCTCCGCCGCCAATGAAATGCCAATGGCCACGAACGACCAGCGCAGCGGATGGCGCAGCCGGTCTACTACGACCTGGTCAGATTCAAGATGTGAAAGTCGGGCAAAGCGGCTGAGCAGCGCGAACAGCAGCAAGTGCACCACCAGCGCCGCGCCCACCGCGATACCGACGGTCAAGGCGCTATCGGTCAGCGCGGCAAGCCTTGCGGTGCTCAATGCGCCGCCCCCCAGCTTGGCCCGGTGCCGATCTCGATCCCCAGCGGCACGTCGAGCTTGACCGAGGGCAGCGCGGCCTCGGCCATGACCCGCTCGATCACTGGCCGGGCGGCGGCGACATCGTCCTCCGGCAGCTCGAACACCAGCTCGTCATGAACCTGTAGCAGCATTCGGACGTGACCCAGACCGGCGGCTTCGAGCGCGGGCATCATCCGGGCCATGGCGCGCTTGATGATATCGGCGCAGGTGCCCTGGATCGGCGCGTTGATCGCGGTGCGCTCGCTCCCTTGCCGTTCGGCCTGGTTCTTCGAATTGATCCTGGGGAACCAGCATTTGCGGCCAAACAGCGTTTGCGAATAGCCCCGCTCACGCACGCTTTCCAGCGTTTCGTGGATATAGCGTTGAATACCCGGGAAGCGCTCAAAATAACGGTCGATCATCGCCTGGGCCTCTTCGGGCGGCACCCCCAGCCGTCCGGCCAGGCCCCAGCGCGAGATGCCATAGAGGATCGCGAAATTGATCGTCTTGGCGCGGCCGCGGGTGTCGCGGTTGACCTCGCCGAACATCTCCATCGCGGTGCGGGCGTGGATGTCTTCACCCGCCGCAAAGGCCTGCTTCAGCGCTGGCACATCGGCCATATGGGCGGCGAGGCGCAGCTCGATCTGGCTGTAATCGGCAGCGAGCAATACATTGCCCGGCCTGGCTACAAAAGCATCACGGATCTGGCGGCCAAGCTCGGTGCGGATCGGGATATTCTGGAGGTTCGGTTCGGTCGAGGAGAGCCGCCCGGTCTGCGCACCGACCAGACTATAGCTGGTATGGACCCGCTGGGTGTCCGGGTTGATCGCGGCCTGCAGTGCCTCGGTATAGGTCGAGCGCAGCTTTGAGAGTTGGCGCCATTCGAGCACCTTGCTGGCCATCACCACGCCCTGCCCGGCGAGGCCCTCGAGGATGCCGACATCGGTGGAATACTGCCCGCTCTTGCCCTTCTTGCCGCCCTTCAGGCTCATCTTGTCAAACAGGATGTCGCCCAGCTGCTTGGGGCTGCCGATCGTGAAGGGCGTGCCTGCCAGCGCATGAATCTCTGCCTCCAGCGCGCTGATCGCAGTGGCGAATTCGGCCGAAAGCCCGGCCAGCCGGTCCCGATCGACCTTGATTCCGTGCCGCTCCATTTGCGCCACCACAGCTATCAGCGGACGGTCAACCCGCTGATAGATCCGCGTCGCCGCCTCGTCGGCAAGGCGCGATTTCAGCACGGCGTGGAGCCGCCAGGTTACGTCTGCGTCTTCGGCGGCATAGGGCACCGCCTTGTCCAATGGCACCTCGGCAAAGCTGATCGCCTTTTTACCGCTGCCGCACACATCCTTGAAGGCGATGCAACTGTGACCAAGATGGCGCTGCGCCAGCTCGTCCATCCCATGTCCGCCTCCAATGCCATCCTCGCCCCGTCCGGCATCCAGATCAAAGCTGATCACCATCGTATCGTCGATTGGGCTGACGTTGATCCCATAACGCGCCATCACATTGAGGTCATATTTGATGTTCTGACCCACTTTCAGCACCGCATCACTTTCGAGCAGCGGCTTCAGCTTGGCGAGGGCTGCGGCGCGGTCAATCTGCAGGGGCTTTTGCGCGAACATATCGGTCCCGCCGTGACCAAGCGGGATATAGCAGGCCTGATTCGGGCCGGTCGCCAGGCTTATCCCGACCAGATCGGCCCGCATTGCATCCAGTGCGCTGGTCTCTGTATCAAAGGCCACGGTCCGCGCCGCGGCGGCGCGCGCGATCCAGCGATCGAGCGCTTCCATCGTCTGGACGCATTCATAGGCGGAATAGTCGATTGACGGCATATCGGGCTGCGGCTGGCGGTCTGCGCCAAGGGCGGGCGCTACCCCTGCGTTGACCGGCTTTTCCGGATGGAGCTGGGTCTTGCGCTCGGGGCTGCCCGCGCCCGCCCCCAGCCGCTTGAGCAGACTGGTAAAGCCATGTTCGACCAGGAACGCGGTGAGCGGCTCGGGCGGGATTGCGCCCAGCTTGAACGCGTCCAGCGCCAGCGGCAGCGGGCAATCTTCCCGCAGCTCGACCAGCACGCGCGACAGCCGCGCCATATCGGCCTGCTCGATCAGGCTGTCGCGCAGCTTGCCCGGTTTCATTTCCAGCGCGGCGGCGAGCACGGCTTCAAGGCTGCCGTGCTCCTGGATCAGCTTGGTCGCAGTTTTCGGGCCGACCCCGCGAATGCCGGGAATATTATCGGACGAATCGCCCATCAGGGCCAGCACATCGCCGACCAGATCGGGGACCACTCCGAATTTCTCCTCGACTTCAGGAATATCGATTCGCAGGTTTTTCATCGTATCGAGCATGTCGATCTTGCCGCCGCCTTTTCCGCAGGTGCCGATCAGCTGCATCAGATCTTTGTCGGATGAAACGATCGTCACATCCCAGCCGGCCCGCGCGGCCTCGCGGGCGTAAGATGCGATCATATCGTCCGCCTCGACGTTTTCCTCCTCGATCAGGGGCAGCGAAAAGGCGCGGGTGGCGTCGCGAATCAGCGGGAACTGGGGGACCAGATCCTCAGGCGCGGGCGGGCGGTTGGCCTTGTACTGGTCATACAGGTCGTTGCGGAACGATTTCCCCGACTTGTCGAGGATCACCGCCAGATGGGTCGGTCCGTCGGCCTTGTTCAGGTCTTCGGCCAGCTTCCACAGCATGGTGGTATAGCCATAAACCGCGCCTACCGGGACCCCACGCGGATTGGTCAGCGGCGGCAACCGGTGGTAAGCGCGAAAAATATAGGCCGATCCATCAACCAGGTAGAGATGCTGTTTGGGCTCCATGAAGCGCTGCCTAGCAGGCCATGGCGCGAAGGCCAAATGGAGCGATTTGGTGGATGATTCGGGGCCGGGGCGCATTTTCGGCACTGTCACAGGCTTGCCACAATCGAATGGCACCGCAGTTATCAGCCACTTTTGTGCGTGAAATCACTAATCGCGCGACAATCGCTTGCATCCCGAAACGAAGGCGATTAATTGACGCGCGAAGTCTACCGATGAGGTAGGCTTTCCGCACGACCCACAATGCCACTACGACATTGTGTCGCGCGTGGTCCACTCGCTGTTCAAGGAATACCATACATGCGCAAGATCGTTCTCGCTGCTGCCGCTGCCGGCGCCGCTCTCGCTCTCTCGGCCTGCTCGGAAAAGGCCCCTGAAGCCACCGAAGCTGCTACCGAAGCCGCTACTGAAGCCGCAACTGAAGCTGCTACTGCAACTGACGCTGCTGCTGTTGCAACCGACGCTGCCGCCACGGCAACCGACGCTGCTGCTGCTGCAACCGACGCTGCTGGCAACGCTGCCGCGGCTGCATCGGATGCTGCCAAGAAGATGTAATCTTCGCCTCAGGGCAAAGATTGGGGGGCGTGGGGGAAACCTCGCGCCCCTTTTCTTTTGTCCGAAGTCTGCTTGCCGCCGAGGATTGGCAATGCCAAGCTTACCGCAATGGACGCGCCTGAAACCACTTGCGATGCAGCATTGAGCCTGGGGCTGGCGCGGACGCTGGCCCGGGCCGGGCTGCCCGCCCCGCATGGGCTGGCGCGGTTATCGGGCGGGGCCAGCATGGAAAGCTGGCGATTTTTCGCGGGCGATCAGCTGCTGGTGCTGCGCCGGGCGCCATCGGCAGCAATGATGGCCGGGCGGCCGATGGACCATATTAGCGAAGCCCGACTGATTCGCGCCGCCTGCGCGGGGGGGGTTACCGCTCCTGAAATTCTGGCCGAACTTACCCCCGAAGACGATATCGGCACCGGGTTTATCATGCGCGCCATCGCCGGCACGCCCGATCCGGCTGCGATCCTGGCCGAGGCCGATCCGGCGCTGCTGATCACCGATATCGCTCGTGAAATGGCGGCGATCCACCGGATTGAGGGCTCCCAGGTTCCGGGCCTGCCGAGCATGGACACCGCCGAGGCGCTAAGCGGCTTGCGGGATCGGTTCATCGGCTATGGCGGCGATCGCCCGGTGCTGGCGCTGGCGCTGCGCTGGCTCGAACAGCATATGCCGCCGCCGCTTCCGCCCCGGCTGGTTCACGGTGATCTGCGGCTGGGTAATCTGCTGGTGGAGCACGGCCGCCTGACCGGGGTGCTAGACTGGGAGCTCGCCCATCTGGGAGACATTCATGAGGACCTGGCCTATGGCTGCATGACGGTATGGCGGTTTTCCCGGCCCGATCGCCCTGCTTTTGGGCTTGCCTCAATGGCTGATTGGCTCAGCGCTTACACGGCAGCGGGCGGGGGCGCGGTTGATCCGGTGCGGCTGCGCTTCTGGCTGGTTTATCGCACCTTGTGGTGGGCACTGGGCTGCTTGCAGATGGGCGGCTATTGGCGCGATGGCCATGACCGATCGATCGAGCGCGTGGTCATCGCCCGGCGCACCAGTGAGCAAGAGCTCGATCTGTTGCTGCTGCTTGAACAAGAAGCGCCCGAGGCCGAACGGACCCGGCCCCTGCCGCCGCCGCTTGCTCCGCTGGGGACCAGCACGGGCGAGCCGGACGCGGGCGAAATCCTCACCGCAGTCTCCGAATGGCTGGCGGCCGAAATCAAGCCGCTGGTCGGCGGATCAACGAATCAACGCGCCAGGTTCAATCTGGCCGTGGCGCGCAATGCACTGGGGATCGTGACGCGCGAACTGGCAGAGCGGCCCAGTATCGCCGATGCGGCGCTGTCCGCCGATTTTCTGGTCGGCAAGCGCAGCCTCGCCACGCCCGGAGTGCTAGCCAGCTTGCGCCGCATGGTGCTGGGCAAGCTTGGTGCCGATATGCCGAAGTACCCCGCGCTTGCGATCGCGCGGGCGCAATGGGAAGGAACTGCCTGATGGATTTTGCGCTACCCGACGATCTGGTCGTCTATCTGGCCGAGCTGGATGCGTTCATTGCGGCAGAAATCAAGCCGCTGGAGCAGATGGATGACAATATCCGCTTCTTCGATCACCGCCGCGAATATGCCCGGACCGATTTCGAGAATCAGGGCCTGCCGCGCCACGAATGGGAAGCACTGCTGCGCGAGGCGACTGCGCGGGCCGATGCAGCCGGGCACTGGCGCTTTTCCGCGCCCCGCCAATATGGCGGCAAGGATGGCTCCAATCTGTGGATGGCGGTGATCCGCGACCGGTTTGCCGCCAAAGGGCTGGGGCTGCATAATGATCTGCAGAACGAACATTCGATTGTCGGAAACTTCCCGTTCGTTGCCATGTTCGACAATTTCGGGACCGCAGCACAGAAACAGGAGTTCATCCTTGGCGGGTTTGAACGCCGCCGCCGGGTGGCCTTCGGGCTGACCGAGCCCGATCATGGCTCTGATGCCACCCATATGGAAACCCGCGCCGTCCGCGAAAACCGCGATGGCGTGGCCGGCTGGCGAATCGATGGGCGCAAGATGTGGATCACCGGCATGCATGTCGCAACCCATTGCGCGATGTTCGCCCGCACCGATGGCAAGGCTGGCGATGCCAGGGGGATCAGCTGCTTCCTCGTGCCCAATCCCACCGAGGGGCTGGTGATCGAGGAATATATGTGGACCTTCAACATGCCGACCGACCACCCGCGGCTGAGCGTTACCAATGTCTGGGTGCCCGATAGTGCGATCCTGGGCGAGGAAGGCCGCGGGCTTTCACTGGCGCAAAGCTTCGTTCACCAGAACCGGATCCGCCAGGCCGCCTCGTCGCTTGGCGCGGCCACCTATTGCGTCGAGGAAAGCGTGCGCTATGCCCGGGAACGCAAGCCGTTTGGCGAGGAACTGGCGCG
>JANMKT010000030.1:0-18304 GCA_031372185.1 Novosphingobium sp. | reverse complement strand
CGTTTTTTTTCGTAAAAAATCACGCTACAACAAAGAATTATAGAGCATGATGCGATTCAGTTTTATCGCATCATGCTCTAGCCCGCTTCCACCAATCAAATGTGCATAACAGAAAAAGGGCCGCCCCCTTGTCAGGAGCGGCCCCATTCAAAGTAACACTCAATCCCGATCAATCGAGCTTGATCCCGCCCGGCAGCGGCGCAACCGGCTGCGGCGGAATGCCCTCATCCCCCTCATGCACCTCAATCAGGCCGCGCCCGACATGGCTACGGCTGCGGCTGTAAACGTAATAAACAACCAGCCCAACCACAGCCCAACCAGCAAACAAGGTAATTGTCACGCTCGAAAGACTGAAGAACAGGTAGATACACCCGGCGATCGCCACCGGTGCAGTGAACGCGATCGCCGGGGTGCGGAACGGACGGTGACGAGCCGCATCGGTCCGGCGCAGCACCAGAACTGCGATCGAAACCGCCGCAAAGGCAAACAGCGTACCCGAGTTTGAAACATCGGCCAGCAGCCCGACCGGGAAGAACGCTGCAAACAGCGCCACGAAGATCCCCGTAATGATAGTGATGACATATGGCGTGTTGTAGCGCGGATGGATCTTCGAAAAAACTTCCGGCAGCAGGCCATCGCGGCTCATCACAAAGAAGATCCGGGTCTGGCCGAACATCATCATCAGGATCACCGAAGGCAACGCCAGACCGGCAGCAAGACCGATCAGATTGCCGATCTGCGGCCAGCCAATTTCGCGCAGCGTCCAGGCAATCGCTTCTTTCGAACAGACCACGGCCTGCTCGCCGATAGCAGCACATTGGGCGGCCATTTCAGGGCTCCCCGGTCCGTATGCGTGGCCAGCGGCATCCATCAAGGGTTGCGCGCCGACCGAACCGATAACGCCGGCTGCGACCAGCAGATAGAAGACAGTGCAGATCGCCAAACTGCCGATCAATCCGATCGGCATGTTGCGCTGCGGATTTATAGTTTCTTCCGCCGCAGTCGAAACCGCATCAAAGCCGACATAGGCAAAGAAGATCGAAGCCGCTGCAGCGCCAATCCCGCCGAAGCCAAGCGGCGAAAACGGCTCAAAATTCTCCATCTTTATCACTGGCACGGCCAGGATGATAAACAGGGTCAGCGCGGATACCTTGATCGCAACCAGCACGGCATTGACGGACGCACTTTCCTTGGTGCCAATAACCAGCAGCCAGGTCACCAGCCCTGCAATCAGCATCGCCGGCAGGTTGATCATCCCGCCATCGAACGGACCGCGCACCAGCAAATCGGGTATATTGATGCTAAACGCGTTTTCGATCAGCCCGACAACATAGCCGGACCAACCAACGCTGACCGCACCTGCGGCAACCGCATATTCGAGGATCAGCGCCCAGCCGACCAGCCAGGCGATGAGTTCGCCCATCACCGCATAGCTGTAGGTATAGGCCGATCCGGATACCGGCACCATTGAGGCCATTTCAGCATAGCAAAGCGCCGCTACCGCGCAGACAAATCCGGCGATGATGAAGCTTAGCATCATGCCCGGGCCAGCTTTTTGCGCCGCCTCGGCGGTTAGCACGAAAATACCTGTCCCGATGACTGCACCGACACCCAGCATGGTCAACTGGAACGCCCCGAGCGAGCGGTGAAGTGATTTCTTTTCAGCCGTCGCCAGAATGGCGTCGAGTGATTTTACGCGACCGAACATGCGGTTCTCCAAATCCTTATGGTCTGCGCCAAAGCGCGACCGGATAGTTATATCTGGCCAGGAAGCTAGCGGCGCTGCCCGGCAAGGCAAGTCTTAACTGCCACCCTTCCCCAGCTTTCGACTTCCCGCTACAAGCCCGACCCATGTCCACGACTTTCCAGCTCGATACGGCGACCAGCCGCGCCAATCCCACCCCTGCGCCGATGAAGCGGCTGACGGTGCCCGTGATCCGCCAGCGCAAGGTGGACGGAGTCACCGCAGATCCGGTTGTGATGCTCACCGCCTACACCGCGCGGCAGGCGCAATTGCTGGATGAGCATTGCGACTTGCTGCTGGTTGGCGACAGTCTGGGCCAGGTAATCTATGGCCTTCCATCAAGCGTCCCGGTGACGCTGGATATGATGGCGGCGCATGGCGCGGCGGTGGTGCGGGGCAGCTATCACGCCGTCGTCGTAGTTGATCTGCCGTTTGGCACCTATGAAGCCTCGCCGCAGATCGCCTTTGCCAGCGCCGCCCGCCTGCTCAAGGAAACCGGTTGCACTGCGATCAAGCTGGAAGGCGGTGCCGCCATGGCTGAAACCGTGGCTTTTCTGACTGAGCGCGGGATTCCGGTGATCGCCCATGTCGGTCTCACTCCGCAGGCCGTGAATGTGCTGGGCGGCTACAATGCGCGCGGACGCAACGATGCCGAGGCGAAGAAGATTGTCGCCGATGCAATCGCGTTGGACCGCGCCGGAGCCTTCGGCATAGTGGTTGAAGGCGTGGTCGAACCGATTGCGATCGAAGTGACCAAGGCCGTATCCTGCCTGACCATCGGCATTGGCGCTTCGGCGCAGTGCGATGGACAAGTGTTGGTCACCGAAGACATGCTCGGCATGTTCGACCGGGTGCCGCGGTTCGTGAAGCGCTATGAGGAAATAGCCGAGACGATCTCCGGCGCAGCGGCGCGCTATGCCGAAGAGGTCAGGGCGCGAACTTTCCCCGGTATCGAGCAAACCTACCAGCCAAAATAGGGCTTCGTTGACGCTCCCCGTGCCTCAAAACCCAGCCATAAATCAAATACAAGGACTGCACATTGCTTCGCCATTTCAAAGGTTCAATCATTTTCAGCATCGTCTGCCTGGCGCTGGGCGCCTGGTATGGCTGGGCGGAAAGCGGCACGCTGGCGGGAATGGCGCAGGTATTGTGGATCGTTGCGGTGCTGGCAGTGCTGGAAGTATCGCTGAGCTTCGACAACGCCGTGGTCAATGCCACGGTTCTGCAAGACATGGACGAAGTGTGGCGGCAACGCTTTCTGACCTGGGGTATGGTCTTTGCGGTTTACGGGATGTATATTTTCTTCCCGCTGGCGATCGTGATGGTGGCCGCCGGCCTTGGCCCGATTGAAACAATCCGCCTCTCGCTCAGCGATCCGCAGCAGTATGAGCGGATTGTATCTTCGGCTCATGTGGGAATTGCCGGGTTTGGCGGCGCTTTCCTTAGCATGGTAGGCCTCAAGTTCTTTTTTGACGCGGATAAGGACATTCACTGGATTGGGGCCATAGAGGCTCGCCTGGCACGGTTTTCCGCGCTGCCCGCAATAGAAATCGCGCTGCTGCTGGCGGCTCTGTGGGCAATTTCCAGCGGTTTGCCGGATGGCGAAGCCCTGGCATTCCTCACAGCCGGAATGTTGGGGATCATCGCCTTCATCGCAGTTGATGCACTGGGCACTGCGCTTGAACTGCGCGAAGAGCGGCTGAAGATGATGGGCGCTGTAGTGCGTTCGGGGCTTGGCGGGTTCATCTATCTCAATGTGCTGGATGCCTCATTCAGTTTCGATGCGGTGATCGGGGCGTTTGCCCTGTCGAACAACATGATCGTGATCGCGCTGGGTCTGTCGATCGGGGCGATGTTCGTGCGCTCGATGACCCTGTTGCTGGTGCGCCGGGGGACGTTGTCCGAATACCGCTTTCTTGAACACGGCGCGTTCTGGGCGATCATCGCACTGGGTGCGATAATGCTGCTTTCGTCGCGTTTTCATATTCCTGAATCGATTACCGGCCTCATCGGAGCAGTGCTTATCGGTGCCTCGCTATGGTGGTCGGTGCGGCACAATCGCAAGCTGCCTGATTCAGATTTGGAAAGCGCCGTAAGGGCCGATTAGGCACGGGTTCGATTGAGCCGGGCTGCCAGCGGGGCCGAGACAATCAGCTGAACCAGATGATAGGCCAGCACCGGCAGCAGGATAATCCCCGCTGCCGCCGGAGCAAATAGCACCGTGGCCAGCGGCGCGCCCATCGCAATGCTTTTTTGTGCCCCGGCAAACAGCATCGCAATCCGGTCCCCGCGTGGCAGGCCCAGCAGTCCGCCCAGCAGCCATGCTCCGCCATACCCGATAGCCAGCATTACCGCACAACCGAGGCCCAGCGCCAGCCAGCCAGCGGCATCGACCCGGCTCCAGATCCCCTGCGCCACCGCGCCCGAAAAGGCGACATAGACCGCGATCGCGATAGAAGCCCGGTCCATCCAGGTGACCAGGCTGCGGTGGCCTTTAACCCAGCTGCCCAGCTGGTTCTGCATTATCTGGCCCAGGAAGAACGGCAGCAACAGGACCACCGCAACCTTGACCAACCCATCGCTGCGAAAGCCCGCTCCCGCACTGCCCGCAAGCGCCGAAAACAACGGCGCGGTGACGAAAACACCCAGGATATTGAGCAAGGCGGCGGCGACTACCGAACTGGCGACATTGCCGCCCGCCAGAGAACTATAGGCTGTGGCCGACTGAACCGTGGAGGGCAGCGTGCCAAGGAACAGGAAGCCCAGCGCGACCAGCGGCGGCATCCAGCCAGCGCCCATCTGCCATAGTGCCCAGCCAGCAGCCGGCATCACCATGAACACCCAGCCGGTCAGCGGCCAGAGCAGGCGGTGATTGCCCAGCCCCGTCAGCACCTCATGCCGGGGCAGTCGCAGGCCATTGAGCAGGAACAGCACGAATATCGCAGCATTGGAGACAAATTGCGCTGCATCATGCATCTCGCCGCTGACTGGCAGCACTGTTGCCAGAGCGATGGCGGCGATCAGCAGCCGCACCATGGGATCAATGCGGCTCATGGGTTTAGTGACCGGAGAGCTTCACCGGCGGGGCAGGCGTAACCGAAAAGCGCGGTGCGGGGGCTGGCTGGATAATCCCGCCATCCTCCACAAACGTGCCCCGCGCAACATTGTGCGGATGCTGCGGTGCTTCGGTAAGACTGAGCACCGGGGCAAAACAAACATCAGTTCCATCCATCAGTGCGCACCATGCGTCGCGGGTTTTGGTCCGGAACAACGCAATGAGGCGGCCTTTGAGCTCGTCCCACTTGGCTGGATTCATTTGCTGGGCGAAATCGGGATCGCCCGTCAGGCCGGTTTTTTCAAGCAAAAGCGCGTAGAACTGCGGCTCGATCGAACCCAGCGAGATCCACTTGCCGTCAGATGTTTCGTAAGTGTCATAGAAATGCGTGCCAGAATCGAGCAGATTGACCCCGCGCTCGTCGCGCCACTGGCCGTTGGCAAGGAAGGTGTAAGTCATCGCCGAGAGGATCGCTGCGCCATCGACCATCGCGCAGTCGACTACCTGCCCTTTGCCGGTGCTCCGGGCATTAAGGATGCCTGCGACGATCCCAAACGCCAGCATCATCCCGCCGCCGCCGAAATCGCCCACCGCATTAACCGGAAAGGTCGGCTTTTCGCCCTTGCGGCCATAGCTGTGGAGCGCACCGGCGAGTGCAATATAGTTGATGTCATGGCCCGCGAGCGGGGCCATCGGGCCATCCTGGCCCCAGCCGGTCATCCGGCCGATCACGATTTTCGGGTTTTCCGCCAGCAGCACTTCAGGCCCCAGCCCCAGTCGCTCGATTACTCCGGGACGGTAGCCTTCAATCAGGGCATCGGCACTGCGAGCCAGTTGCTTGAGCTGTGCAATCGCTGCTGGGTCCTTGAGATCGAGCTCAATCCGCTCGCGGTTGCGGTTGAGGATATCGCGGTTGCCGCCATCGCCAAACCGGCCCGCCTGGCCAGGCCGCTCGACCCGGATAACCCGCGCGCCGTGGTCGGCCAGCATCATCCCCGTAAACGGTCCCGGCCCGATCCCGGCCAGCTCGATTACGGTCACTCCATCCAGAACGCCGGCCATTTTGTATTTCTCCGCTTTGCGTGCAGGTGTGGCCCTATTGCAATTTAGAGCGGCTTTCCAGCGGCAGCGGATTACTCCGCACCGGATCAGGTCTGCATGTCATAGTGCTTGAGCAGGTCATACAGGGTCGGCCGGCTGATCCCCAGCAGCTTGGCGGTGCTGGAAATATTGCCTTCACTGCGGGCAAGCGCATGGCGAATCACCTTGCGATCCGAAACTTCCCGCGCCGTCTTCAGGTTTAGCGCCTGCGCCAGCTCCTTATCGGGCTCAACCAGATCAAGGTCGCCTGCGCCAATCAGTTTGCTGTCGCACATGATCACTGCGCGCTTCACCCGGTTCTCCAGTTCGCGGACATTGCCGGGCCAGGGCCAGCTGTCGATTGCCGCCAGCGCATCGGCGGAAAAGCCCTTGACGGCGGGGTTCATCTCCCGTGCGAACTGCGCCATGAACACCTTGGCCAAAAGCGTCGCATCGCCAGGCCGCTCGGCCAGACTCGGGATCTTTACGACGATTTCGGCCAGGCGATAGAACAGATCTTCGCGGAACCGCCCATCGGCGATCATAGCCTCAAGATCCTGATGAGTCGCGCAGACGATCCGCGTATCCACAGCAATCGACTTGCGCGATCCGATCCGCTCAATCACGCGTTCCTGCAAAAAGCGTAGCAATTTGACCTGGAGCTGAAGCGGGATATCGCCCACCTCATCCAGGAACAATGTGCCGCCCCCGGCCAGCTCGATCTTGCCCTCGGTTGTTTTTACGGCACCGGTGAAAGCGCCCTTCTCATGACCGAATAGCTCGCTTTCAAGGAGGTTTTCGGGGATCGCGGCGCAATTGATCGCAACAAATGCCCCACCGCGCCGGTCGCTCGCCTCGTGCAAGCCCCGGGCCAGCAGTTCCTTGCCGGTGCCGCTCGCCCCCAGCAGCATCACCGAGACGCTGGTATTGGCCACGCGCTCAATCGTCCGGGCGACCCGGACCATTTCAGGCGCGCTGGTAATCAGACGCCCCAGCACCTTGTTGCCATCATCGCTGCGGGCGGCAAGCTGGCGGTTTTCTGCTTCGATTGCGTGCAGCTGAAAAGCGCGGAGGACGATCAATCCCAACGCCTCGATATCCACCGGCTTCTGGTAGAAATCATAGGCCCCCTTGGCGATGGCCAGCAGCGCACTTTCGCGGGCACCGTGACCCGAGGCGACAATGACCTTGGTATCGGGCTTCAATGCCATGATCTCGTCCAGCACTGCGAAGCCCTCGCTGGTCCCGTCCGCATCTGGCGGCAGGCCAAGATCGAGCGTAACCACGGACGGCTCCTCTGCCCGCAGCGCGGTCAGCGCACTGGCCCGATCGCTGGCAATGATCACCGTAAAGTCCGGATAGGCCCATTTGAGCTGGGCCTGGAGACCGGGGTCATCCTCAACGATGAGCAGTTTGGGTTTTGCTTCCGACATCATGCTACTTTCTGGTCATCGTCATCGAGAGTTTTGAGAATATCTGACGCAGCAGCCAGCGGCAGGCGTACGGTAAAGCGCGAACCCAGCCCTTCCCGGCTTTCGACGTCAAGCCGTCCATGCATGGCCCGGACCAGTTCACGCGCTTCATAGGCGCCGATCCCGAAGCCCCCCGGCTTGGATGAAACAAACGGCTTGAACAGACGGGTCCGGACAAAATCGGGACTCATTCCTGCGCCCGAATCTGCGACCTCTATGCTTCCTTGCAGTCCATCTGCACTGATGCTCAGAAAAACCGGCGAATCCGGTGCACTGGCGTCCACCGCGTTCTGGACCAGATGGACCAGAACCTGTTCCAGCGTCTCGCGCTGGCCTGCCACTTCGCAAAACTCATTGTGCACCAGAACGACCGGATGGCGATCACGGAACTGCTCCAGCACAGCCACAGCAACAGCGTCCGCCTGGACCGAAGCCAGCGCATCGACCTGCCCCGGGCCATAGCGCGATAGCCGCGCCAAGAGCGCATTGAGCTTGTCTGCCGAATTGCGCAGGGTGACCAGCATATCAGAACGGAATTCTGGATTTTCAGCATGAAGCTCGGCATTTCTTGCAAGGAGACTGAACTGGCTGGCGAGATTCTTGATATCATGCATCACAAAGGCGATGCGGCGATGGAAATCGTCAAACCGGCTCGCTTCGGCCAAAGCTTCCTGCCCGGCGTGTTCGGCCAGATAGCTGGCAAGCTGTTGCCCGGCCACGCGCAGAAGATCAAAGTCTTCCCAGTCCAGCCGCCGCGCATAGGGCGGGCGGGCGAGCACAACCATCCCGACCAGCCGCTCAAAATGAAGGAGTGGAACCAGCACCCAAACGCGCAGATCGTCCAGCAGCCACGCGGGGATGTGCTGGTCTTCGCCTCTGGTGACGCGGCCTTGGCGCAAATCATCAAGATCAGCTACGAACCCATCGCTTTCGAAGAAGCGAACGTCCTGCGGTGCCAACGCTACCGCCGGAACATCGGCAGTCGGCCATGACCAGCGCGCCGCAAGAACCAGCTGGCCATGATCACCGGCAGTGAGCAATAGGCCTGCCGGACTGTCGGCGATATCGGCAACTGCCTGAATGACCCGCTCTTCCAGTGGTGCAGTTCTGGTGCTGCCTTGGCCGATGGTTCGGGTAAAGCGCAGCCATTCCGCGCGGTAATCATAGCGGTGCTGGAAGAAATGCTTGATCAACGAAACCCGCAGCCAACCTCGAGTCCGCCGCGACGGCAAGATGGCCAATGCTGCAACCGAAGCTGCAACCACGAAAGCCAGTTGGATAAAATTGGCCAGGTCGCCGCCAGCGTAGGACAGCCACTGCGCAATCCCGACCATCGCCAGCAGATAGCCGCCGATAAGCAACAGCGAGATCGATTGGAATGCCACGGCGCGTGACGGTCGGAACCGAAGCTCCTCGCTGCGATGGCCAGCGCCCAGCGCCAGCGCCAAAGTCATTCCCACAGCCACCAACCCGCGCACCGCAGCCATGGCCGTGGGCGGGCCGCCCAACAGGTAAGCAATGGTGTAGAAATTCAGATCAAACAGCCACATCAGGCCCAGCGCAGTTGCCGGCCAACGCAGCGCCAGCCGCGCCTGGGCCGATGCCCCAACATACAAATTATGCACCAGAACCAGACCGCCCACCGCCACCAGCAAACGGAACAACGCGCTAAGCTGAAAGGCCAGAACCACTCCGGAATCGCCGGTGTCGAGGCGAAATAGCAGCGATTGCAGCGCCGGCTGGAGCAGCTCGACAAAGGCCAGTGCTGCCGCCATTGGGCGAATCTGCCTGATGCTGGCATGGCGTCCGTCGCTGGAGAAGAACCGATAAAGCACAAACAACCAGGCAAGATTGCGCATCGTTTCCGCGAATGGCTGAGCAATCGCGCCGAGCTCAGAGCCCCCAAAACTGGCGGCGATTAGTCCGGCTCCAGCCCACAGCGAAGTCAGCGCCATGGCCAGGATCAGCGCATAACCTGCCGTGCCGAATTGCTCGCGGCGCATTTGCAGCCACACCGTGCAAGCGAGTGTTGCAGCAGCGCCGCCGCCATAGGCAAGTGTCGCCACGCTGGACCAGACATCGCTCATGATCAGCGCGCTCCCTCGTGCCACAGGACAACCCGCAGCGTTTGCAGCAGGATCAGCAGATCCAGGAAGGGTGTGTAATTTTTGGCGTAATAGAGATCATACTCCAGCTTGTGGCGCGAATCCTCGATCGATGCACCATAAGGATAATTGATCTGCGCCCAACCCGTGATCCCTGGTTTGACCATGTGCCGTTCGGCATAATAGGGCAAAGCTTCCTCAAGATCGGAGACGAACTCCGGCCGTTCGGGGCGCGGGCCAACGAAGCTCATCTTGCCTTTAAGGACACTCCAGGTCTGAGGCAGTTCATCGATCCTGGTCTTGCGGATAAACCGTCCGACACGGGTAACGCGCGGATCGTCCTGGATAGCCCATTGCGCGCCGTCCGCCTCTGCATCGAGGTGCATCGAGCGCAATTTGATCACATCGAAGTTCGTTGCGTAAAGTCCGACCCGGCTTTGGCGGAAAAAAGCCGGGCCTTTGCTGTCGAGCTTTATCAGCAGTGCGAAGATAATGATGAGCGGTGCGGTCAGCACCAGCAAGATCGAGCTGGCAGTGATATCAAACACCCGCTTCGCGGCAGTCGACATTGCGCGGCCAGACGAGAACCCGTCGGAAAAGATCAGCCAGCTGGGATTTACTGTCTCAAGATCAACCCGGCCGGTCTCCCGCTCGACGAAGCTGGAGAAGTCATTCACATGAACCCCGGCGGTCTTGATCCGCAGCAAATCCTTGAGCGGCAGCGCGTTGCGGCGTTCTTCCAGCGCCAGCACGACTTCGCTAACCCCCAGAACTTCGACAAAGCGGGTTAAATTATCGATTGCCGAGCGTTTGATTGCTTCGCCGACCGCTGGCTTGCTCTCGGTCATGGCGACATAGCCGACGATGACAAAGCCGCTTTCCGGACGCTCCCCCAGCTTGCGAAGCCGCTCCGCCCGCGCGCCGGCCCCCAGTACCAGCACCCGGCGGCGAAAAGCCGATGCGCCCAGAATTCCGCCGACAATCAGTCGGTTCGCGACAAGCATCACGATCGACAACGCCATCGCGTAGGCCAGAGTTGAACGCCAGAAATTATGGCCACCAAGGAGCCAATCGACAAATGATAGCGCGATGATGCCCAGCGATACCGAAACCAGCAGCCGCGCCGTGGCAAATCGCATTGAACGCAGCGAATCCGGTCCATAGACGCCAACCGCAATCATCGCGGCCAGCATCATCGTGGCATAGGTGGCCAGTTGCCAGCCGCGATCGGCAGCTGAACCCAGGTCAAGCCCCAGCTGGCTTGCCCTGAGACGCCAGCCAAGATCCCCGGCGAACAGCAGCAGGCCGATATCGATCAGCCCCAGCAGCAGCACCGCATGCGGGATGTAGTGTTTGAAAAGGCGGATCATTGTCCCGTCGGCCGTATCCCAGATGGCAAGTAGCCACCGGCTTAAGGCGGAGAAATGAAATGTCGGTAAACTTTACAGAAGATGGTTGAAATGAAGGAAACCAACACTCTGCATGGACTGATGCATTTTTAACGTAGCCAGGATGCGCCGTGGCGCACGCCATTGCCGTTGTCATTTTCCCCGGCCTGTGATCGGAATAAGCGATTAAACTGTTGCGAATAAATCGCAAAAACCAAGGTTGGTGCCCCTGGCCCGACTCGAACGGGCACTTCTTGCAAAACTCGATTTTGAGTCAGGTAAATATATAGATAACTATCTGCAATATATAGATATTTATCAACACCAATGGGCTAGTGTGCTAATCACTGTGCTAATTTGTGATGAAAAAATGAGTGCTATTTCGCCCCTCAAAGCGCAGTCAGAGCGGCAATTGGCACTCATCGGCTCCGTCCCGGAGAATCGCGCTCAGCGCCCTTCCGCTGGGCTTTTTCTCTTCTCCCCTTTTCCTGTTTGAGCAAGGTCAGAAAAGCATCCATGCGCAGCCGGTTGGCGTTGCTCTGATCGGGATGGTCCTGCGCACGAGCAATCAGCCGGTCGATGGCTTCGATGGGATGGCGGTCGAGTTCGCTCATCAATTGGCGGTCGTGGTTCGACATGCCGATTACCGCACCGGACGGCCACCGCTCGATCATGGCATCCATGACATTCGCGTTAATGATGTCATCGGGCAAGGCGCTGGTCGGCTTGCTGACATAATAGGTGCGCGTGGCGATCTCCGCGATGGTGGCAAGCGCCTCGTTGACTTGGGCCTGATGGATGGCGTTTGCCGCCTCCATCGCATCAACGCGCGCGGCAAGCATCGCCACCCCTTCGGCAATATCGGTCAACAATCCCAAAAGTGGATCGTCCTGCGTGTCGCTCATCGTCCTGGCCCTCCACGGTCAAGGTCGCGATCCTTTGTCCGGTCACGATCCCGCTCATCATCCTTGCGCACCTGCTTGCCCAGTTCGGCCATGCGCGCGCGGAGACGGATCGCAGCGGCATTGGTGCCGCGATCCTGCCCCGGTTCCTTGTCACGAGCATCGGGCGCTGTTGATGGATCACGCCCTAGCGCCTTGTCGAGACGGCCCCGCAAGGCCGCAATCCGGTCAGGATCGGCAAACAGCCCGCGCGCCTTGGCGACCATATCACGGGCGATGTCGCCAAACCGGAACTCGCGCCGTTCAGCAAAACCGCGCGCTGCGGCATCGGGGAGCGGATAGTCGCTCGCCATATCTTTCGTCCGTTCGCGCGACAGGGTCCGGACAAGCCTGCCCTGATCGGCAAAATCATCGCGGCCATAGTGAAGCTGCATCCCGTCACGGTGGCGGGTGAGGCCGACATAGGCCGAATGCCGGTCCATCCCCGGCGTCGCCAGTATATGCGCCTGATCGACCGTCACCCCCTGCGATTTGTGGAATGTGGCGGCATAGCCGTGATCGACATGGGCATAGTCCTTGAGGTCGAACGCCACGCTTCGCCCGTCGTCGGTGCGGACGGCCATATGGCTGGCTGACAAATGCTCTACCGTGCCAAGCGTCCCGTTCTTGACCCCCATGCTGCGCTCATTGCGCAGGAACATCATCCGGTCACCGCTGGCAAAATCGCGGATACCGCGTTCGGTTTTCACGTTCATGTCTGCGCCTAGCTCGCCATGATCGCGCAGCTTGTCGCGGGCAGCGATATTGAGGTCGCGCACCTCGGCATTGGTGTGGGTGAGGATGATGCGGCTTTTTGCAGGGTCATTGGTGCGGGCTTGATCCCAACCCTCGACAAGCTCGGCGCGCGCATCCTCACGGGTCTCGGCACCGTGAACCATGCCATTCTCGCCGTAGGCGTGGATGGCCTCGCCCGTCCGTCCGGTGGCAAGCGCGCGGGTTGCACCCCGCTGCCAGTCGTCGAGCTGGCGGCGAATCTCGGTGATCTCAACCGCGCCGTGCGCTTCGGCGAGCGAACGGAATGCGGCCCCTGCCTCAATGGCCTGCAACTGCTCGGGGTCGCCGACCAGCACGACCTTCGCGCCCGCGTCACGCGCTGCCGACAGCACCCGCTCCATCTGGCGGGTTCCGGTCAAGCCCGCCTCGTCGATGACAAGCACATCGCGTTCGCTCAATTGCTCGCGGCCCTGCTTCCACTGATATTCGAGGCTCGCGATTGTCCGCGACGTGATGCCCGAACCAGCTTCGAGGTTTTCAGCGGCGATGCCAGACAGCGATGCACCGCGCACATTATAGCCTTCACGTTCCCAGGCATCGCGCGCGACGCCAAGCATCGCCGACTTGCCACTTCCGGCATATCCGACGACTGACGCAAAATCGCGCTGGCCGGTGACATGATCGAACGCATCGCGCTGCTCGCCTGACAAGACCATCCCGCGCTCGGCTGCACCGTCAAGCGCAGCATGGCGGTTACGATCCGCAACGCTGTGACGCTCGCTCGTTGCCAGCATCGACGCTGACAGACCAAGCCGCTCCTCCACCGCAATCATATCGGCGCTGGTAAAACGCTCCTGATCCTTGCCATCCTTGCCCAAAGCGACAAGCTCGGGCGAATCGCGCACCGATGCCATGACGCTATCGAACTGATCTTTGCCGTCGCTGTGCCGGAACGCGAACTGGGCAAGATCGCGCATCGTGAACGTGGCTTGGGAATGCGTGATGGCATTCAAAGCAATTGCTGGGTCGGCAATAATCTTGTCGCCATTCTCGCGCGCGATCCGCATATGATCGTCGGCGCGCTCGGCGTCCTCGCCGTTCATTTCACGGCGCGATCCTGCCGCACCAATCTTGTGCTGCGGCTCAAGCGGAATGCCCTGCGCTTCGAGTGTCCGATGATCGACACGGGCCTCAAGGCCAAGCTCCGCCATGCGGGTGTTCACATGATCGGCCCAGTTCACGCGCCATTCCTGCAACAGCTCCTTGCTGTTCCAGTCGCGCTCCTTCTGGCCAAAGCCGTCCGGGCCAACTTCGCGCATCGACAGCATGACATGGGCATGGGGCTTGGGACTGCCATCGGCGGCCTTGTCCCAATGGACATTGAGGTCGGCGATCATGCCGCGCGCGACGAACTCGCGGGCGACAAAATCACGCGCCAGCGCGATGCCGTCAGCCTCGTTCATCTCTCTGGGAATCGCGAACTCGACATCGCGCGCAAGCTGCGCGTCCTTCCTGACCTCGCCCGCCTCGACGGCATTCCAAAGGGTTTCACGGTCAGCCAGCCGTTCGGGCGCGCCTTGCGGCAACATGATCTCGGAGTGAACGACGCCAGCCTTGTTGGTGAAGTCGTGATCGCGGCCAAGCCGGTCGTCGGTCAGCCGTTCGGCGGCGCGGTAGGCAGCCGATGCAACTGCGCTCGAACCGTTAGCGCGGCTGACAACTTTGGCAGAGAAATGGTAGATCGCCATGACACTGCAAAGCCTCTCACTTTCAAGCGACGTTGGCAACAACGTATAAGCGCGCACTCAAAACTGCCTTCGCCATTTTTGGCGTGACTTGCTTCGCTTCTGGAATGACGCGGTTGTCTGCGACGCGATTCGCGCTTACGCTGCATCCAATGCTACCAGTATTCGGAGGTGCGTCATGCGCAAAGTCCGGGATTATGATGCGGAACTGAACGCGCTTCGTGACAAGGCGAAGGCGATCAAGGCGCGCAAAGTCGAGCAGCTTGGCGCGCTCGTCGTCGCGACCGGCGCGGACGCGCTCGATCTCGAAGTTATCGCCGGGATGCTGCGGCACGGCGTGATGGAAGCCCAGGTCGATTCCGTAAAGGAGAGCTGGCGCGCCGATGGTGCCACGTTTCTCAAGTCACGCGGGCGCAAAAATAATGGGCCTGCTGGTGGCGACGGAACAGGCGCTGGCTAGAAACACGGCGGCGCGACGGCGGGCTGAAGCCGGACAGCGCCGTACCGATACAAGGGAGTGGGTGGTGGAGCGACGCGAGCGGACAAGGCATTTGATCGAACTGGGCGGACTCGTCCAGAAATCAGGCTTGGTCGAACTGGCGAGCGACGACCGCGCAACCCTTTACGGCGCGATGCTCGATCTTGCCGGTCGTGCTGGGGATGATGACGGCGCGAACGCGCTGGCGCTGTGGCAGCGGCGGGGCAAGCGGGCGTTCGATGCTGAGGCTGCGGAAATCGCAGACTTGGCGAACGCGTCCGGCGGGGAGGATTGATCGGTGAAGGGTCGGCTCCTTGGCTGCGCGTTGATGCTGTTCACCGGGGTGCTGCTCATCGCGTGGTGGCTGCCGAAGACGCACGCTGCATTTTGGCTCATTCTGATTGGCGGACTCGCATCGTGGATCGGGGGCATCTACCTCAAGGTCAGGTTCGCCCGCCCTGACGATACACTCGGCTCCGCACAGTTCGGATCGCGCGCCGATGTGAACGCGCTGGCGAAGAACAATGGCGATCTGCTGATCGGGCGCGACACGTTTGGCCGGTTGCTCCGCTATGACGGCCCTGCCCATCTCATCACCATTGCCCCGACGCGCTCGGGCAAGGGCGTCGGCACGATCATTCCCAATCTGCTGAGCGCCAATCGCTCGGTGGTCTGCATTGATCCCAAGGGTGAGAATGCCCGCGTAACACTGCGCCAGCGCGAAGCGTTCGGGCCGGTTCATTGCCTCGATCCGTTCGGTATCTCAGGAACGCCGACAGCGCGTTACAATCCGCTCGACCGGCTCGACGCGGGCAGCCTCGATCTGGCCGAAGATGCGATGACGCTCGCCGATGCCCTGGTGTTCGATGAAAATGAAACCGAAGCGCACTGGAACGAAGAGGCCAAAGCCCTGATCTCGGGCATCATCCTCTACGTTGTCTGCCACGATGATGCGGCCCACCGGAATCTTACCAGCGTTCGGGATTATCTGACGCTGGCCCCTGACGATTTCGCCGCCTTGCTGACGGTGATGCAGGCGAGCGACGGCGCTGGCGGGTTGATTGCGCGCGCCGCCAACCGCTACCTCAGCAAGTCGCACCGCGAAGCGGCGGGAGTGCTGTCGGGTGCGCAGCGGCACACGCATTTTCTCGACAGCCCGCGCATCGCGGCTGTGGTGCGTGGTTCCGACTTTGCCTTTGCCGATCTCAAGGACGGAGTGGCGACGGTGTTCCTGATCCTGCCACCCGACCGGCTCGATACCTATTCGCGCTGGCTGCGCTTGCTGGTGGCACAGTCGATCAATGAACTTGCGCGGTCATCGGCCAAGCCGCCGCGCCCGGTGCTGTTCCTGCTCGATGAATTTGCCGCGCTCGGGCGACTGCAACCTGTCGAGCGCGCAATGGGCCTGATGGCCGGATACGGTCTGCAACTCTGGCCGATCTTGCAGGACATCCACCAGCTCCGTAGCCTCTACGGAACGAGCGCGGGGACGTTCCTGTCCAATGCCGGTGTCCTCCAAGCATTCGGGGGGAATGACTTTGATACCGCCGATATGCTGTCGAAAACGATGGGCCGCGAAACCATCACCTACGAAACGGGCGGGCAGAGTGAAAGGGATGTGATGGTCAAAGACCCCGAACGATCCGTGAGCAGAACCCAGCACTTCGCCTCCCGCAACCTCATGGACCCGAACGAAATCATGAAACTCGCCCCCGATACGCTGTTGCTGATGCGCGTTGGCGAAAACCCGCTGATTGTGAAGAAACTGCGGTATTACGCGGACAACGAATTTGCGGGGCTGTTTGATGCTGGGTGAGCGGGGCGGCGACATTCGACCTATTGCAGGCGTTCAGAGTGGCCCTAACTTGCGCGAGCGAGTCGTGCTCGAACCATCCGGTTTCCGGCTGTTGAGCACAGGGAGCGCGCCACGGCAGCGCACGAAAAGAAGGGCAGAAGGAGCAAGATGACTACTGTCTATCTTGATACAAGCGTGGCGATCACCGAGTCATTCCTTATGTCACCTTACTGCGACGCGTTCTTCAAGGCATGCGGTATACTGCAATATACGGTCGTCATTCCTGAGATCGTTCTCGACGAACTTAAAGGTAACTATCCGAAAAAATTGCAGGAAAAGTATGCGTCATTTCAAAAAGCAAAAAAGGAACTCGGCAAATTAATTGACCTTAGCGCACCTGTCGTTCCTCTGTCCGACGCTGTGGATTGCTACGACGACTGGCTCAACGAATTGGTTGACAAGCACGGGATCGTCGTGGCCCCTTACCCGGATGTGTCTCCCAAAGAACTCGTCGAACAATCGTATGCGTTGAAGAAGCCTTTCAAAGATTCTGGTGAGGGGCACAAGGATTATATCGTATGGAAATCCATTCTAGTTCACTTGGCAGGCGAAGAATCGGATCCGCAAAATATATTTCTGACCAACAACACAAAGGACTTCTGTGACACTGATGGGGACGGCAAGCATTGTCTTCATCCAGAATTGTCCAAGCAAATCGACAGCCCTGCTCAAAGACCAACGATCTATACTTCGATAAAGAGCGCGTTCGAGACCGAGCTTTCCCCCCACTTGGAGGGCATGACACTCGACGATATCCCCGACCTCGGGCCGAACGAGATCGTCGCCAAGGTCGGAGAATTCCTGCTCGAAGATTTGCCAGGGCGATCGGCTTATGGCTTGGAGGGAGTTCCCTTTAGCAACGAAATCTCGTTTTCATCGGTAGGCTCTCACACAATCGATTCCGTCGCTCTCAAGCGGGTTAACGACGAGGTTATTATCAGTGTCGCCGGGAGTGTTGAGGTCGAAGTGGACGGGTTCATCGACAAGTCGGATTATTACAGTGCCGAAAGCGACGAGCACAACATGTATGTGGTCGACGGAAATTGGAACGATCATGTTATGATGGTGTCGTCTACCGTCGAAACGCCTTTCGAAATGACAATTTTTTACGCGACGGAAAGCGGCGAGGTGACGGGCCACGAGATTGCGCTCCCGGAAGAAATTGAGGACGAATGGCCATATAAGTAGCTGCCGCCTGCTAACGTCCGCTTTCCACCCATTTTCTGTCATTGGCTATGCCGGAAAATGCGGGGCGGCAAAGCCGCCCCGCTGGATGTTCATTCGCCAGCTTCATTGCCGGCAGGCTTGCCCTTGGCTTTGGCGAGGATCGCGAAGCCGTCCGCGATCAGGTCAACCGAGTAGTGGGTATGCCCTTCGACCTTGTAGCTCGACTGGCCAATGCGCCCGGTGATGCGGACAAGATCGCCGATTGTGGTGTTGCCGAGCCGGTCGCGCAATTTGCCGAACAGGGTGATGCGGTGCAACTGCGGATCGGACTTCCAAGTTTCGCCTTCGCGGCGGTTGTAATTGGTGGCAACCGAGATGTGGGTGACGTTCTTGGCGGGGTCGATCCTGCCGAGCCGTCCGATGATGTGAAATTCGACGATGTTCTGCACTGTCTGTCTCCTGATCGTGTCAGGCGAAATGTCCTGACGGACATGACAGGGCCGCGCGCCGCCTGCGCGCCAGCCAAAAAACGGAGGCTC
>JANMKT010000024.1:0-54974 GCA_031372185.1 Novosphingobium sp. | reverse complement strand
GACCGCGCCGATGTCCACACCAGCTGGCCAAACGAAGACCGGATGAAGCTGGACGTCAGCGCGATGGGCCAATCGATCACCGGTGACATTGACATCGAGGAAAGCCAGGTGGTCTTCACCATCAATTTGCCGGGAATGTTGTCGTTCGTTGAACCAATGATCGAAAAAGCGATTTCGGCGAAGGGGCGCAAGCTGCTTACCTGACCCATCGTCGCGAACTTGATCCGGAACGACGTTACAATTCACGCTCGAGCTCAAGATAATCCTTGGGGATCCGCAAGCTTGCCATCGCCAACTGGGTTTCGCGCAGGAACAGCACCAGCCCCCACATCAGCAGTGCAACCGCGAGCAGGAACAACCCGGCGGCCAACAGCTGCAGTTTCAGCCCGGCGATTTCCTCGACAAACAGCGCCGCCACGGTCAGCCCGATTATCAGCGCGCTGATCACCAGCATCCGGATCGCCCGCCCGATCAGCGAAATGCGGCGATCCGAATTGCGGATTTCCAGCACCAGCAAGTCATGCTCTTGGCCCTCGGTTTCACTGTGCCGGGCCTGCAAATGGCGCGAGCGATCCACCACCCGCCCGAGCCGTCCGGATAGGATGTTCATGATATTTCCGATCGCCACCAGCACGAACACCGGGGCAAGCGCAAGCTGGATGGTCTGGGCGATCACTTCATGAGCCTCAGGACGACCGGCCGCTGGTGAGCAAACTGTCCACCACGCCCGGATCGGCCAGTGTCGAAGTATCGCCCAGATTCGACACATCGCCTTCCGCAATCTTGCGCAAAATCCGCCGCATGATCTTGCCGCTGCGCGTTTTGGGCAGCGCCGGGGCAAAGTGGATCACATCAGGTGTAGCTATCGGCCCGATCTCGCGCCGGACCCACTGGACCAGTTCGGCCCGCATCGCCTCGCTCTCGGCTTCTCCGGCGTTCAAGGTGACATAGGCATAGATGCCCTGCCCCTTGATGTCGTGCGGGAAGCCGACCACTGCGGCCTCGGCCACCTTTGCATGGGCGACCAGCGCGCTTTCCACTTCGGCGGTGCCCATCCGGTGGCCCGAGACATTGATCACATCGTCGACCCGCCCGGTGATCCAGTAATAGCCATCCTCATCGCGCCTGCAGCCATCGCCGGTGAAATATTTGCCCGGATAGGTCGTAAAATAGGTTTGGAAAAAGCGCGCATGATCGCCCCAGACGGTGCGCATCTGCCCCGGCCAGCTTTGGGTGATACACAGATTTCCCTCGGCCGCGCCATGCAGCACCGCGCCTTCGGCATCGACCAGTTGCGGCACGACTGCGAACATCGGATGCGAAGCTGAACCCGGCTTGAGGTTTGTCGCGCCGGGCAAGGGCGTGATCATCGCCGCGCCGGTTTCGGTCTGCCACCAGGTATCGACGATCGGGCAGCGCTCGTCGCCGACGACGCGCCAGTACCATTCCCAAGCCTCGGGATTGATCGGCTCTCCGACGCTGCCGAGCAGGCGCAGTGACGCCCGGGATGTGGCCTTCACCGGCCCATCGCCCTCACGCATCAGCGAGCGTAGCGCAGTCGGCGCGCCGTAGAAGATGTTGACCTGATGGCGGTCGACAATTTCCCAGAAGCGGCTGTGGGTGGGATAGTTGGGCACGCCTTCGAACATCATTGTCGTGGCACCATTGGCGAGCGGGCCATACACCACATAGCTGTGGCCCGTGACCCAGCCGACGTCTGCGGCGCACCAGTAGATCTCGCCGGGGCGGTAATCGAACACGTAGTGATGGGTCATCGCCGCCCAGACCAGGTAGCCGCCGGTGCTGTGGAGCACGCCCTTGGGCTGGCCGGTGCTGCCCGAAGTGTAGAGGATGAACAGCGGATCTTCCGCGCCCATTTCCTCTGGCGGGCAATCGGCCGAAACCGCCTCGCGCATTTCATGCCACCAGTGATCGCGCAGCGGGATCATTGTAGCGCCGTTGGCGGCGTGTCTCACCACCATGACGGCCGATACCGAGGGGCAATGCGCCAGCGCCGCATCGACATTGGCTTTGAGCGGAACCAGCTTGCCGCCGCGCATTCCGGCATCGGCGGTAATCACGATATTGCTGTCACAATCCTGAATCCGGCCCGCCAGCGCATCGGGTGAAAAGCCGCCGAATACGATCGAATGAATCGCGCCGATCCGGGTGCAGGCGAGCATCGCCACCGCCGCCTCGGGGATCATCGGCATGTAGATCGTGATCCGGTCGCCGCGCTTTGCACCGATCGCCTTCAGTGCATTGGCAAAGCGGCAGACCTCGCCGTGCAATTCGCGGTAAGTCAGCTTGCGCTGCTGCGAAGGATCATCGCCTTCCCAAATGATCGCAGTGGTATGGCCGCGGGTCGCAAGGTGCCGGTCAAGGCAATTGGCCGAGACGTTGAGTGTGCCATCGGCGAACCATTCGATCCCGAAATCCGCCTCGTCAAAACTGCATTTATTGAGCTTGGTCCACGGTCTGATCCAGTCAATCCGGGCGCTTTCCTCACGCCAGAAAGCCTCGGGCACTTCAAGCGATGCGCGGTATTTCTCGGCGTAACCCGCCGCATCGACATAAGCACGTTTCGCCCATTCGGCGGGGACGGGGTGGATCGTGGACACAGCAGCTCTCCCAATTGGCAACCATCAATGCCGGGTGCTCAGCGCATGATCAAGCGCCGGGTTTGGGATAGAACCATTTTTGCCGCCAGCCATAGGTTGATTCCACCGGATTGCCCGCTGCGTCGGTGGCGGGCCTGAAGCGAAACCGTGCTTCGGCAAGGCGGCAAGTGATCGCATCAGCCTCAGCATCGCGGCTGGCGCGCTGCACCCGGCAATTGCGCGCCCGGCCATCGGTGCCGACCGTCATGTAGATGGTCACCGTTCCATCGATCCGCAGATCACGCGTCGCTCTGGGATAATCGCGCGCGGAGTTGATTTCACCGGCGATTTTCTCAGGCTTGCGGATCAGCCCGCCGCCTTGTCCCATGCCGCCAATGCCGCTGCCGGTGCCACTACCCTGCCCGCCCGCGCCGGTTCCAGCGCCCGTATCCCTGGTGCCAGAACTGTTGGCATCGCCGGTGCTGGCCGCCTTGGGCGCTGGGACCTTGGCGATAACGACCTTCGGCTTGGGCGCGTTCACCGCCTTGGCCACTGCCTTTTTGCCGACCTCCGCAGCCGCACCAGCCTTGTCAGGCTCCTTGCTCGGCTCGGGCGACGGCGGCGGGGTGGTGACGGTGACGCTGAAGGCCGAAACCACGGTCTCGACCGCCTTGGCCGAAAAATCGGGCGCAAAGGCGCGGATCAGCGCCAGCACCGCCAGCACATGGAGCACAGCGACAAGCGCAAACACGCCAAGCTTGGTGCGGCGCAGCGCGCTGAGATCGGCCTGGGTCATTCAGGCAACCTATGCCACCCTGCGCGGGCGCTCAATAACTTCTTGGTAATCCAAGCACATGCTCGGCCAGATAGCTGAGGATCAGATTGGTGCTGATCGGCGCGACGGTATAGAGCCGCGCTTCGCGGAACTTGCGCTCGACGTCGTATTCCTCGGCAAACCCGAAGCCGCCGAAGGTCTGCACGCACATATCGGCGGCCGCCCAGCTGGCCTCACTGGCCAGCAGCTTGGCCATATTGGCCTCCTCTCCCGGATTACCGCCTTCATCGAAGGTTCGCGCCGCGTGATGCACCATCAGCTCTGCTGCGCGCATCTGCGCATAACAGCGCGCGATCGGGAACTGGACGCCCTGGTTCTGCCCGATCGGCCGGCCGAAAACCTGCCGGTCCTTGGCATATTCGCTGGCCTTGTTGATAAACCATTTGGCATCGCCGACGCATTCGGACGCGATCAGGATCCGTTCGGCGTTCATGCCCGAAAGGATGTAGCGAAAGCCCTTGCCTTGCTCGCCCACGAGCGCCGTAGCCGGGATCCGCATGTCATCGAAGAAGACTTCGGTGGTCGAGTGGTTCATCATCGTGCGGATCGGCTTGATCGTCATGCCGTTTCCAACCACGGTCCGCATATCGACGAGAAAAATCGACAGCCCCTCGGTCTTGCTTTTAACCTCCTCACGAGGGGTGGTGCGGGCGAGCAGCAGCATGAGGTCGGAATATTCGGCGCGGCTGGTCCAGATTTTCTGACCGTTGATGAGATAATCATCTCCGTCGCGCACCGCGACGGTGCGCAAGCTCAAGGTATCGGTGCCGCTGGTCGGCTCGGACACACCGAAGGCCTGCAGCCGGAGCGAGCCATCGGCGATGCCGGGCAGATAGCTGCGCTTCTGCTCCGCGCTGCCATAGCGCAGCAGCGTGTTCATGATATACATCTGCGCATGAGCCGAGGCGCCGTTGCAGCCGGCAGCCTGGATTTCCTCCATGATCACTGCAGCGGCATCAAGTTTCAGGCCCGAGCCGCCGTATTCCTCCGGGATCAGCGCGGCGAGGAACCCCGAATGGGTCAACGCATCGACGAACTCACCCGGATAGGCCCGCTCGCGGTCTTTTGTCCGCCAGTATTCGCCGGGGAAATCCGCACAAAGCGCCTGCACTGCGCGCCGGATTTCCTGAATATCATCGCTTTGGGTCATCAAGTTACGCCGGTATCTGATTGAACGGGATGCCCTTGTCGGGGCGGTGATCCTGCGGCAGGCCGAGCACCTTTTCGGCGATTGTATTGAGCAGCACTTCGTCGGACCCCCCGGCAATCCGCCCGGTGGGCGCGTTGATCCAGCTTGCCGTCCAGTCTTCCTTGCCAAAAGCGTGGGGATCGAACGCCAGGCCCACATTGCCTTGCAGATCGATCGCCAGTTCGGACAGCTTTTGCCGGCTGCGCACCGCGACCAGCTTGTTGAGCGACCCTTCCGGCCCCGGCACCATTCCGGCCTGCATCATCAGCATGGCGCGGGTGGTAATCGATTCGAGCCCGGCGCGCATCGCGAAATTGCGTGCGATCTGCTGGCGGATGCGGGCGTCTGACAATGCGGGCTTACCACCCACCTCGCAACTCCGCGCCAGAGCGACGAACTCATCAAGGTGCGGACCGAAGCCGCCGCTATCGGTGGCGATATAGCGTTCGATCATCAGCGTGGTCAGCGCCACGCCAAAGCCGCCGCCAACCGGGCTCATCCGCTGCGAATCTTCCATGCGGACATCATCGAAGAACACTTCGTTGACGTGGCTGTCCCCGCCCGCCAGCTTGATCGGGCGGACTTCAACCCCCGGCGCTTTCATATCGACCCAGAAATATGTCAGCCCTTTGTGCTTGGGCACGGTCGGATCGGTGCGAACGACAATCACGCCATAATCGCAATATTGCGCCCAGCTGGTCCAGACCTTCTGGCCATTCATCTTCCAGCAGTTCCCATCGGGCTCGGCGCGGGTGCGCAGGCCTGCAAGGTCCGAACCGCCAGCCGGTTCGGAAAATAGCTGGCACCAGATTTCCTCACCCTTCAAGGCGGCAAGGACGCGCTCCTTCATCCAGTCCTTGTCCTCGCCAAAGCGGATCAGGATTGGCACCGGCATACCCAGCGAGATCCCGAAGTAGTGGCTCGGCATGCCGAAACTCATTTCCTCGGTATCGAACGTGACCTTTTCAATATGGGTCAGGCCTTGCCCGCCAACGTTCTTGTCCCAGTTGATCCCGGTGTAACCGGCATCGAACTTGGCCCGCTGATAGCGGCGGCCAAGCGCCAGATCATCTTCGACTGACAGTCCCCGACGGGAATCGCGGCCATAGGTTCCGGCCATCGATTGCAGCCAGTCCCGTGCGGTGCTGCGATAGGCTTCAAGCGCGCTCATGCCTCCACTCCTGTCAGTTCACTCGCCAGCAGATCCTCCCAGAAGTACATATTGCCGGCCTCGATCGCCAGACTGCGGGTGCGCCGCATATGCAGGTGGAGCCCCATATCCCAGGTCACCCCGATCCCGCCATGGACCTGGATGCAATCGCGCGCGGCGGTATCATAGGCCTCGGTCGCGGAAATCCGGGCGGCGGCAGCTGCCCTCAGGAAGCCCGGCTGACCTTCCTTGGCAGCGGCATCGATGCAATTGGCCCGTGCAATCTCGACCAGCCCATACATCTCGGCAATCCGGTGCTTGACCGACTGAAAAGCGCCGATCTGCTGGCCGAACGCCTTGCGGGTGATCGCATAGTCGCGGGCGATGAACAGCAGCGCCTCGGCCCCGCCGACCTGCTCATGGGCAGTGACCACGGCCAGCCGGGCGAGGATATCCTGCGCCAGTGCGGCGGCGGTATCGCCCTGGGCCAACAGCGTGGCCGGGCTGGCGGCAAAGCTCAGATCGGCATAGAGGCGGCTGTTGTCAAAGCCATCGATGGGCTCCCGCGAAACGCCCTCCAGTTCGGCCAGCACCAGCGCGGGCTGGCCATCATGGCTCGCCCAGACAATCGCGAAGTGGGCCTTGAGCCCGGCGGTGACGCCCTGCTTGGTGCCAGTCAGCTTGCCGCCCGCGAAGGTCACACCCGGTTTGGCAGGGAGCGGCGCGTTGCCTTCCGCAAAAGCCACCGTGCCCAGCGCTTCGCCTGAGGCCATTGGGGGAAGCCAGCGGGCCTTCAGGTCCTCATCAGCTGCGGCAAGCACGCCCCGGCTCGCGCCGTAACCCACGGTCAAGAACGGAGCGCCCGCAGTCGCCGCGCCGGTTGCCTGCGCAACCAGCCCCAGCTCGACCAGACCCAGCCCCAGCCCGCCGTGTTCCTCTGGAATTGCCAGCGCGGTCCAGCCCTGCTCGACGGCGGTATCCCAGAACGGCTGGTCAAATTGCCCGGTCTGTTCAAGCAGCGCCAGCAAGCGATCCTTGCTCACCCGTGCATCGAGCACACGGCGCGATTCGGTGGCGATCGCTTGCTGGTCTTCGTCATAGAGGATCGACATTCACTGGCATCCCGATTTAATCGCTTGGTTAAACCGGCCATAGCAATCCTGCAAGCCAAAGCGAGCGGGAATTTTGAGCGCGTAGCTCACTTACGCCTTCGTGCAAATGCCAGGCCCAGCGCCATCTCCGAGGCGATCGTCCGGCCATCACCCGGCATGCCGCTCGCCGCCCAGCCGGGCCACTGCCCAGCACGACCAGACCATAGATTGCCATTTTCGCTTCTGGGTTAATCAAAAGTCAGAACGGCAACGGCGCCCGATTGTCAGGGCCGGGAACTGCCGCTCACAGCAGGGCTACCGCCGCGTTAACTAAGTCCATCTACCTAGCCTTCACCGAACCTTGCGACACATGGGTCCATGGACCGGGCGTGCCTTAAATATTCAGCGGTTGCGCTGGTCGCAGCAAACCTGTGCGGGGCCGCTCCTGTGCAGGCATCGATCGGCTTTGGCATCTTGCCGCTGTCGATCGCATTTTCGGCGATGACCCCGCAACAGGCGCCGTGCGGAGCAGGATTGGCCTCCGGCAGCCTGGATATGGGCATATTGCCTCAGGCAACCGGCTCGGTAAGCAAAACTACCGCGATTCTAGGCGGCAAGGTCAGCCAGCTGGAACTGATCGCGAGGCAGCAGGCCGGAGGCAGCCCACTTCAACCGGCAAGCGCTGCCTTGACGAGCTCAGTGGCTACTGAAACGAGCGCGGTTGGCTCAAGCAGCAATTGCCTGCGATTTGCGCTTCCATCGACTGTTCAAAGCCCGGCAAGGGCGGGTCTGCGAATTTCACCGCCTGGACCGGAAGATTTCCTTGCCAGCGCGCGGGTCAGCATCAAGCATACCAATTTCGACGCATCGTGGAACCGCGTCCGGCGCGAGAACCTGCCGCGCGGCCTGACCAGCGAGCTGGTTGCGCTGGGCGCTAATCGGTCCGGAAGTGATATGCTCAGCGCGGTGAACGCCTGGACCAACACGAGGGTTCGTGACGTCGAAGACGCAGTGCAATATGGCCAGGCCGATTATTGGGCCAGTGCGAGGACGACCCTGACGCGCGGGGCAGGTGATTGCGAGGATGTCGCCATCGCCAAGCTGCAGATCCTGGCGGCGATGGGCGTGAACCGGTCCGACCTGTATCTGACCATCACCCGCGATCTGATCCGCAATGCCGATCACGCTGTGCTGATCGTGAAGCTGGGCGGGAAGTTCTGGCTGCTCGATAATTCGACCGATCAGGTGCTGGATGCTGCCCAGAGCAACAACTATCGGCCGATCATGTCGTTCAGCACAACACGCAGCTGGCTGCATGGCAACTGGCGCCCTACCGCTCGGTGAGCGCCTCGTTGAAGGCCCGCAAAACGGGCTTGAGCAGATAGGTCAGCACGCTCTTGCGCCCGGTGATGATTTCGACATCGCAGACCATCCCCGGCATGATCGGCAAACGCTGGCCGTTCTTTTCGATAAAGGCGCGGTCCGTTTCAACCATGACCAGATAATAGGCCTGCCGCTCAACCTCGTCATAGATGCTGTCGGCGCTGATATTGCGGACCTGCCCCGCAAGCCCGCCATAGATTGAGAAGTCATAGGCGGTGACTTTGACGTTGGCCCGGTCACCCACCTTGATGAACGCGATATCTTTGGGCGCGATCCGGGCCTCGATCAGCAGTTTGTCACCCTGCGGGACGATCTGCATCACGGTTTCACCCGCATTGAGATAGCCGCCCAGCGTGCTGACCTGCAAATCATTGACGAAGCCGGTGGTCGGCGCACGCAGCTCGTTGCGGTTCTGGCGCGCCGAGGCACCTTTGATGGTCTCCTGATTGACCGCCAGCTTGGTTGCCACTTCGCTGCGCTCGCTCAGTGCCTGCTGGCGGAAATCGAACTGCGCCTCGCTGAACTGCGCCTGCGCCTCGCGGATAGCGGCCTGCGCCCGGCCCGCGCCTTGCCGCGCGGCAGACAGGCGCCCCTGAACATCGACCAGCTCGCGCTGCGCGGTGATCAGCTCAGTTTGCGGGATGACCTTCTTGGCCACCATCGGGGCCAGCATGTTGACCTGTTCCTGGGCCAGTCGCGCGCTGTTCTCAAGCGCAGCAATGGTTGCCTGGCCTTCCTGCAGATCACGGCGGCGCTGCTCGATTGCCGCCGACAATCCGCTCTGCTTGCTCCGGGCAGTGGCGCGGCGCACGGTGGCGAGTTGCGCTTCCTCGGCACAAATCGATCCCGCCGCACAATTGCTGGCGGCGGCGCTGTTGCCGCCCTCCTGAGAAAGTCGGTCGGCGCGGGCACCCAGCCGCTCGTTCTCGGCCTCCAGCTGACCCAGCGCGGACGCGGATTGCGAATCGTCCAGCCGGACCAGCAGATCGCCCTTTCGCACCAGCTGTCCCGGCCGGACCAGGATTGCGCTGACAGTCGCTGGCTCAGCTGCCTGGATCAGCTGCACCTTGCTCGATGGGACCACCTTGCCCATGCCGCGGGTGATTTCGTCAATCCTGGCCAGCGCCGACCACAAGATCAACACGAACATTCCGGCCGCACAGATCGCGATCAACCTGCGGCTGGCATCCCACTCATCGATCCCCAAACGCGCGCGCAGGCTGGAACGCTGCTTCATTGCGCAGTCGCCTGTTTGGTCGCTTCGCCCAGCGCTACCTGTTTTACCACAGGCTCGGCGGAACTGGTCTGCTCAACCACTTGCCGGTAGCTGCTGACGACCTGGGTCGGATCGGGTATCGATGGGTGCCAACCCTTGGTCACATCGAGCCGCCCACCAACATCAGTCTCGGCGTGGCGATCGGTGATATGCGGCGCGACGGTGAGCCCGGGAGTGAGCTGTTCGGTTGCGGCAAGAGCGGCCAGACCCGGCAGGGCCCGCAGGCGCAGCAGCTCAAAATTGATCGAAGGGATCCGCTCAACTCCGCTGTAGGCAGCCGTAAAACTGCCCGAGCGCCCGGCACTGCCATTGAACCGGTAGAAGATGTGCCGGCCAAGCTGGGTAATCTTGGCCAGCTGGAATGCCCATTTCGGCAAGACATAGTCGGCGTGATAATGGGTCGCGGTGCCAATGCTTGGCTCAACATAACCGGCCAGCGCGGCCCGGGCGACCGCTTCGGCCTCGCGCCAGCGATTTGCCGCCGGGCTGCGCAGCAGCGAACCATCGCAAGTGAAGCTGAACTGGCAACCGGTCTGCCGTTCGGAACCTTGATAGATCACCCCGCAAACGCTGTTGGGATAGGCCGGGTGCCGCATCCGGTTGAGAATGACCTGGGCTACAGCACGGCGCCCCTGCAGCGGCTCAACCGCAGCTTCGTAATAAACCGCCTGGGTCAGGCAGTGCAGCGCATTGGCATAGGCCCCGCCCGCTGCGAGGCTGGCAAGTTGAAAGCGTGCCGGATGATCGAGCGGGAGGCCGGACAGCGGGATTGCAGCGTTGCGGCCCTGCGCGGCTGAACCCTCAACCACGATCTGCGATTTATCGTCCACCGACATTTCGGCGACGGTCGAGATATCGCTGAGGGCATAGCGCTCCGCTGGCTGGTTCCCGGTCAGGCCCCACGACGGCAGGCTCATAAGCGCGCTGAGCAGTGCTACAGCGGCAATCGCCAGCATGAGCCGGATCAGATGTTGCCGCAGCGGACTGCGGACGCCCTGCTGTGCTTCGCCGAGGCGGGCGAATTCGGGCAGCTGACCCAGATCCAGAATGACGGCACTTTGCATGATCAGACCTTCA
Organism: Novosphingobium sp.; assembly: GCA_031372185.1. Taxonomy (GTDB): domain Bacteria; phylum Pseudomonadota; class Alphaproteobacteria; order Sphingomonadales; family Sphingomonadaceae; genus Novosphingobium. Next base: position 44,373 of record JANMKT010000024.1, on the reverse strand, counting down.
ACCCGGCACCAGCCGATGCGATGATTTCGTCCCTTGGACCGTCAGCGACTATCCGCCCGTTGTCGAGGACGATAACCCTGTTACAGAGCGCAAAAAGGGCTGGCCGGTGGGTCGAAATAACCAATGTCTGTTCAGCCGTCATGGTTTGGGACAGTCGTTCGACCACAAGTTTCTCGGTCTGGCTGTCCATGGCTCCGGTCGGCTCGTCGAGGAACAGCAGCTTTGACGGCGTGACCAGTGCCCGCGCCAGGGTCAGGAAGGCGCGCTGCCCACCCGACAGCTGACTGCCGGATTCGCCCACGCCCCGATCGAAGCCCCCGGCATCCTTCGACAGAAACTGTTCGGCGCCCACCGCGCGAAGCGCAGCAAGCAGCTGCTCGTCGCTGACAATCCCGGCGCCGAGCGAGAGATTGTCCTTGATCGTGCCGCTAAACAGGCTCGAATCCTGCCCAACGAAGCGGAACGCGCTGCGCAAATCCTGCGGGCGATACTGGCGGCTGTCGATCCCCTCGACCAGCATTGCCCCGCCCTCGGGGGCGTAAAGCCCGCACAACACCCGGCCCAAGGTCGATTTGCCGGACGCAACCTTGCCGATCAGTGCGATCCGGTCGCCCGGACGGATCTCCAGATTGAGATCGGTCAGCGATTTCACCGACGCCCCCGGATATTGGAAGTCCAGTCCCTCCAGCCGGATCTGGGCGGTGCGGACGGTCGGCGCGAATGAGGCGCTGCCAAGTTTGCGCTCGTCGCTCTCTTCCCACAGACGCTGAATCGATTCGAGCGTCTGGCGGGCCTGCTGGCCGCGGGTCAGGATGAAGGCGAATTGGGCCACCGGCGAGAGCGAGCGCGATGACAGCATGACGATAGCAATGATCGCGCCCATGGTGATCTGCCCGGCGGCGAACATATAATAGCCGCCAACGATCAGCCCGACATTGGAAAACTGCTGGAAGGTGGAAGACAGGCCGATGGCCGTCGAGCTGATGTCGCGCAAATGCTGCTGCGACTGCGCTCCAAGCTCGGCCAGCCGCCGCCACCGCCCCAGCATCACACCTTCGCCCGAAATGCTTTTCAGGGTTTCGATGCCGGCAATCGATTCGACCAGCAGGGTCTGTTGCAGCCCGAAATCAGCCTGCGCTTCGCGGGCGGCCTGCACCACCTTGCGTTGCAACCGCAAACCGAGCAGACCCATCACCAGCGCTGAAACCAGCGGAACCAGCGCCAGCCATGTCGCCAGATAGGCGATCATCGCGATGAACAGGAACAGGAAGGCCATATCGACCAGCAGCATGATCGTGGTCGAGGCGAAGAATTCGCGCACGATCGCATATTCCGACACTTTGGCGACAAGGTTGCCGGTATGGCCCTTACGAGTCGCCAGCGGCGCCGAGAGAATCTTCGAATAGATTTTCTGCGACAGCCTCAGATCAAGTTCGCGCCCGATCTGGTCAAGCACAGTGGTGCGCGCCCGGCGCAAAGCATATTCAAGCCCGAATGCAATCACCACGCCCAACGCAAGCACCCACAAGGTCGATTGGGCCCGGTTCGGGATCACCCGGTCATAAACATTCATCGAGAACAGCGGCAGGGCAAGGGCGAGCAGATTGACCAGCAGCGTTGCCACCAGCACCGGCTTGAACTGCTTGCGCTGTTTGTGGATTTCGCTCCAGAACCAATGGCTGCGCGCCTGAATTTCCCACGGCTGCGCCGCATCGCGCAGCGCCGTCGGATCACCAAACACGGTCGCCAGCCAACCGCCGAAGTCCTGCTGGAGACTGGTCAGCGGCTCCCACTCAGCCCGGCCGGTCAGCGGGCGCCAGACCAACAGATCCTTGTCACGCAGTTCGTGAACCACGACCACGCCGCCGCCCGAAAGCGCCAGAATTGCCGGATAGGCCCCATTCTGGCGCGGCAGCCTGGGCTGAGGCTGCACATCACAATTAAGCCCGAGCAATTCGAGCACCGGTTCGGCCTGATGGAGCGGCAAGCGGCCATCCGGCGACAGGGCAAAAGCGGTCAGCATGCCCGGTGAAAAGGAAACCCCGAAGCGCTCGGCCAACTGGCCGATACACGCCACCAGCGGATCGGACGATTGTGGCCTGGAACTGGGCGCATCTGCCATCTATCTATGCCCTGTCTGCGCGGCTTGGCTGCTCAAGAATTGCTCTGCAAAGATCATTTCGGAGGCGTGCGGTATTCCAGTTCGGCCGGCTTGGGCGGACCAAACCCGAAGCGCGCCCGTTCCGCTTCTCCGGCCCCGGCTCCCGGTTCGACATGCAGGCCGGTCAGCAACCGATTGGTTGCAGCCAGCGCCTGATACCGGGCGAAAATCTGCGAGAAACGGGCTGTTTCCAGCCGCACTTGCACGTTGTAGCGGGTGTTCTGGGCATCCAGCACATCCAGCAGTGAGCGGCGACCGACATTGAACTGGCTGCGATAGGACAGCAGCAGATCGTCGGTCACCTGGCTCTGCGTGGCAAGCTCCTGCGAAACCCGGGTCTGCGTGCGCAAGGAATTATAGGCCGAGCGGACATCTTCCTCGGCTTCGCGGACCACCTGATAAAGCTGGTAGCGGCTTTCGCTCGAGCGGCGGACCATCTCCTGATATTTGGCGCGGTTGATCCCGCCGTCGAAGACATTCCAGCGCAGGAATGCCCGTGCCTGAACATCCCGGGTGGTCCCGCGGAAACCGTCAACATCCGCGCCAATCCGGCCGGTCACATCGACCCCGATCCGGGGGAACAGATCGCCCTTGGCGCTATCGGCCATGGCGTGCGCGGCATCAACGTCGGCTTCGGCTTCGCGGATGCGGGGGTTGGTGGTACGCGCGATACCGACTGCTTCATCGACCGATCCTGGCAGGTTTTCAGCCAGAGTTGGCGGCAGCGTCACCTGATCGAGATCAAGTCCGGTCAACCGGCGCAGCGTAATTCTGGCCTCTTCCACCGATTGTTCGGCTTCGACCTGACGGACCACTGCGGCCTGCAGCCGTTCCTGCGCCTGCTGCTGGTCGGCAATCGAGATCGAGCCCTGCTGCACCCCGGTGCCAAGATCATTCACCAGCGCCTGATGAAAGGTGACATTGTCCTGGCTGGCCGCGACGACGCGCTGCTGCAGCAACAGATCCAGATACTGGCGCGAAACCTGGAGCGCGATAAACTCCGATCGCTCAACCACCCGCAGCGATGCCCCATCGACCCGCGCCGCCTGCCGCAGCAACTCCCCACGGCGGCGGCCGAAGTCAGCCACGATGAACTCGCCCTTGGCAAACGCCTCAAGCGGGTAAAGCTCCTGATTCTGGATCGCCAGCGAACGGCGTGTGGTATTGTCCAAGTGGCGGACCCCGGCCGAGGCCTCGACATCAACCCGCGGCGCATACAGCCCTTGCGCTTGCTTGCGCTCGAACTGAATCGCCTCCTTATTGTATTGGGCCTGAGCAACCTGAGGGTTGGAATTCACCGCAACCCGCACCGCCTCTTCGAGAGAGACCGGGGCGGACGGCTGATTGACGACCGACTGGGCCAGCGCAGAATGGGCCGAAGCGGCAAGCATGGCAGAACAGCCAGCGATCAAAAACTTATGGAAAATCATGACTTTGCCCCTGCCCTAACGGCTTACTGTTATTTCGACGCGGCGATTGCTTGGATTGCGTTCGCCATCGCCGGTCGGCACCTTCGGTTCCGTTTCACCCCGGCCGGAGACCTGCAATGCCGAGCGCTCAACCCCTTTGGCGACAAGGCTCGCCCCCACTGCCTCGGCCCGCCTGACCGAAAGGGCATTATTATAGCCATCGCCGCCGGAACGATCGGCATGCCCGGTGACGGTGATGGCATTCCAGCCGCAGTCACGGACATTCCGCACGACTCCGTCCAGGGTTTCCAGACTGCTTGGCGGCGGAACGGCACTGTCCCATTCGAAAAACACGATCCCGGCGATCGGCTGGCTGCAAGCATCGGAGGGCGGAGTTGGTGGCTGCGCCACCACTACTGGCACCGGCATTGGCGGCGCTGGCGGCTGGACTTGCATCCGGTTTGCAGCATCGATGCATTTGCCGATGCTGACCAGGTCTTTGGTCCGGCTTTTCAGGAACCCCAGCGCAATCCCGCACTGTGCCTTGGCCTGCAATGCCCAGCCAAAGCGCGAACTGTCGAGCGCGACCACCGACCGATCCAGGGTCAATGCCAGCCCGGCATCATAACGCGACCGGACTTCCGCGCGGAGCGATCCAGCATCCATCGCCATAAGCTCATCAGAGCCTGCCTGAGCAAAAGCGCAGGCCGGCCAAGCAGCAGCAATCAATAATGCTGCGTGTAGCCCACGCCTAAAATTCCCCTGCATTGCCAACCCCTTTAATGGTTAATACCCTGATTCCCCAGCCCTAGGCCATGGCAGCAGTGTCTTGATGGTCAAGCATAAAAACCAGCTCAAGCGGCGATGGCACCGATTGCGACGCAATGCTGATCGAGTGGTCAAGCAAGCCGGCCATGCCGGAGGCTTCTGCGCCCGGCACGGTCTCAGCCTGGCCCCCGATACCAGGGGCAAAATGATCGACAATCGAGTCAATGGCGTGGCTGCTGGCGGTATCGGAAAATGCTTCCCGGATCGCGGGCAAATCCTGCGGCGAGATCTCGTCGGGTTTGCTCATCACGGGTGCCTGCAAATCAAGCAGTGCATCCATCGCCTGGCTGGAATTTGACGCGAAGTCGGGCAAGTCAGTCATCCCGCCAGCGCCCGTAGGCGTGCCATCGGTGACATCTGCCGGCTGCCCCGCTGGCAGGTGGTGATCGGCTGTAATTGAGTATCTTCCCGCAGCCTGGCTGGTTTCCGGCCCGGCCTGGCTGGCGAATGCGTCTGCAACGTGAATTGTGAACGCTGTAACGGCCGTTCGATCGCCATCACCATCTCTAAGCTGAACCGTGGCGGAAATCAGTTCGTCAACCTCACTCGCGGTGGCGATGGTCCTGGTTATGTTGAGCTTGATGTCGCCCGACGACTGATAAGTATCGACCCAGGCGATCTGTGCCCCGGTCGGCGCATTGATCGTGAAGCTGTTGGCATCGACGGCGCCGTGGCGCGTGAATGACTGGGTTGTGCCATCGGTATAATGCGCCACAAATTCGACCACATCGCCCGCGCCGAATTTGAAGCAACTGAACGTCGCCGCCGAGCTGTTCGCCATTGGCCCGGAAACCGGCGGGGTATAGCCGCCCGGACCATCGAAATCATCGATCGCCCCAAAATCGAAGCGCAGGAACTCCCCGGCGTCGAAGTTATTGTTGGCCAGGCCCCAACCGTTCGTTGAGCCATTTACGCCGCCCACCTGGGTCAAAGCAGGTGCGCCTCCACTTAGCCACGCAGCCTCCTCGCCCGCAGTGAAGCCCCCGGTCGGCGACCAGCCAGTGACCATGACCAGTGCTTGGCTGGTCACTGGATCAGTCACGATAATGCTGCTGCCCGGGCCGACGCCAAATGCGCTACTGCTGGTGATCGCAACACTGGCGACAGCCGGATCAAGCGCGCTGAGCAGATCGAAGACATATTGACCGGATGCGCCCGCAGCCGGATTGACGGTGATCGTGAATACCGCAGCATCCCCGGCATCGACGCTTCCGCTGCCGTTGGTATCGGCATATCCGGTCAGCACATTACCAACCTGCTGAGTGAAAATTGCTTTCCCGCCCGCAGTGATCCCAGAAGTGCTGGCCGTGATGTTCATCGCCGTTCCCGCCCCGTCGGCACCAGCCGAGAAGTTGAGTGCGCCAACAACCTGTGCTTGGAGCGGGTCGTTGCTGGCTTGCTGGTTCTGCACCACGCCCAATGTCGGCGTATCATCATCGAATGTAATACCCAGCGTGCCGGTGCTGGTCGTCCCGTTGCCGTCCGACACCTTGTAGGTCAGCGCAACCGTGGTGTCGTTTTCGCCACCACCAGAGATGTGCCGGACATTATCGACCAGCGTGACGGTATAGGCACCGCTCGCCGGATCGGTCAGCTGGACCGTGAACAGCACACCGCGCGGACCGGTCGCGATGAGCGTGTTGGTGTCCCCGTTCCAGCTAAGCTTGGCTGATTCGATCCCGACTGCAATAGTCTGGCCGTGCATCTGCGCGAAGGTGGTTGTGCCTGCCCCATCAGGTCCAAAGCTGATCCCCAGCGTGCCATTGTAAACCACCTCGGAAGCACTGGCAGGCGCTTCGCCAAGATTGGCGTCAAGGTCGCCCGTACCGCCCGCGAGCCCGCCCGTCAGCCCGTCATCATCCACAGTGGCAGCAACCGGAACGGTCGCCGGGCCAATGTCGTTTAGCACGGTGATTGCCAGCGGCGCGGTTGCCGTGTCGCCATCGCCGTCAATGATTGTGTAATTGAAAGTCTCGACGCTCGTCACCGCTACGCTGGTCGGCGCGGCATAGCTCCACGCCCCGGTCGCGAAGTTGAAGGTCAGCGTCCCGGCAAGCGGGGTGGCAACCGAAATGCTCGTCCCGGCGATGATCCCGCCGCTGGAAACCGCGATAGCATTCACCCCGTCCCAGCTATACGTGGTGGCTCCCACATTGATCGCCAGGATCCGGCCTCCGTCAGCCCCGAAACTATCACCCAGATCAACATCGCCACTGATCGGCGTCGGCACGACCAAAGCCGCCAGTGCCGCGCTCAGCGAACCGAAGTCGGCGAGCAAAATCGGAACATTGTCCGGTGCATCGTTAAGATCGACATCCTGCAAGTTGGGCAGAGTGATACCCTTGCCGATGCCGATCGCCCACACACTGACATCGTTGTTATCGACGAAGCTGTTCCAGGCCGCAGCCGTTGCATCTGCCAGCGCGTTTCCGCCAGTTCCGGTCTGCTGGTGAGGATGCCCGTCACTCAGGAAGAAAACCTGATTGATGGCTGTAGGATCGGCCGTAAAAGTTTTCAACGTCAGGTTGATTGCATCGGTAAAGTCGGTGCTCAGCCCGATCCCGGCCGGGCGCGCGCCGCCACTTACCGGGTTGAGCGTGTCGAGATAAGCGTTCGCCTCGGCTGCCGACGCGAACGGGCCGGAAGCCACCGAGGTCGACGCGAACAACACAAACCGAATCGCAATTGTACCCCCGGTACCGGCATCAAGCTGGGCGATCGCCAGTTTCACCTGGGTGAGCATCACATCAAGATGGGCATCATCAATGCTAGGGCTGAAATCGAGGACAAACGCCGCATTGATATCCTTGACTGATTCAGTCGTCGTGCCCCTGTCGCCCACTGCAAGCGGCGTATCATCATTCACGTTGATCGAAAGCGTACCCGGCGCACTATCACCATCGCCATCTGTGATGGTGTAGTTCAGGGCAAGGCTCTGGTTGTTTTCATCTGCTCCCGGCGCGTGCAGGATCGGTGCGTTCTGCGTGACCGTATAGGCCCCGGTCGCGCTATTGAGGGTAATGGTGAGGACGGTTGTGGTGCCCTGGATGACCAGGAGCGAACCCGGCGCAGTCACATTGTCATAGCTGAACCCGGCGGGTGCGCCGCTGGCCAGCATGGCAAAAGTCAACGCCCCGTCGCCGCCCGAACCGGACAGCGTGCCGGACAGATGTTGGCCATCGACATTATCCCCGGTACCATACGGATTGCCGCCGGACAGTGCATCATCGTCAAGCAGCGCAGTCAGGTTGGCACCAACCACGGGGACCGCATCGGCGATGCTAATCGTCAGCGTCGCGGCCGAGGCATCGCCGTCACCGTCGGTGATGGTGTAAGTGAACACGTCCGAAACATTGCCCGGCGTGCCCGGATTGCGGACATAGCTATAGCTGCCATCTGCATCCAGTGTCAGCACGCCGTAGGTTCCGGCAGTGGTCCCGCCAACCGTACCGGCTGCTGTCCCGGTGATCGCAGTCACCACCGCGCCATCGGCGCCAACCGTATCCAGTCCGCCGTCGCCTTCCGCATCGGTGATCAGATTGCCGGCCGCCGGACCATATTGACCCGCCGCCAACGCATCGCTGTCAGCGGCCGCAATGGGCGCATCATCGGCAATTACTATCACCAGCAAATTGCTGGCGGCATCGCCATCGCTGTCAGTTACAACAACGGTGAAGCTGTCAGCATTAGCGTTGCCGGAGGTGTTGTCGGCCAGAGTGTAGGTATAGCCATAGGTTCCGTCAGAGAAGGTCACCACCAGCATGCCGCTGGCACCGCTGACTGTGCCGCCATTGGTGACATTGATCCCGTTGATCACTAGCGAAGCGACAGTATCATGCCCGGTCACCGTCAAGATCGTACCCGTGGTGACTTCACTGCTGCCGGTGGAATCGGATCCGGCAGACTCGTTCCCGCGTGCCGGCAAGCCGGCTTCGTCAACCTGGGCATTGCCGCTGATCTCGATGCTGGGGACGGAGTCTTTGATCAGGCTGATTGTGACACTTGCGGTTGCCAGATCGCCATCGCCATCGGTTATGGTGTAGCGGAACGTAACTGAACCCTCTTCGCCCGGTCCCGGAGTGTAGGTGAAAGTGCCGTCATTATTGTAAGCAACGCTGCCGGTACCGGTCAGGGAGCCGGCAACCAGCGCCACTCCGCCAGTCAGCCGCACCCCATCGGCGCCCTGCGTGTCGTTGGTCATGACATTGATCGTAACGGGCGCGTTTTCAGCGGTCTGGCTTCCGGCATCATCGCGCGCGGTGGGCGCATCATCGATGATATTGATGGTCAGCGTTGCAGTGGCAGTGTCGCCATCGGTATCGGTAACGATGACTGTAAAATCGTCCGAAGATATCGGCGCAAGCGTGTTGTCAGTCAGCGTATAGCTGTAGCCATAACTGCCCGGCGCGATGCTGGTGATCGTCAGCACACCATGTGCAGTGGTGAGGGTCTGGCCAATCGCAGTGATCGCAATGCCATTGATCGTGAGTCCGCCAAAGCCATCGAGCGATTGAACCGCGATCGTTCCGATCGTGGTTTCGCTATCCGGCACCGGATTGCTGCCCGAAGGCTCCGGGCTGCGCGCCGGCAAGCCGGCTTCGTTGACCGAAGCACTCGCCGAGACGGCACCTACTGGCTGATCGGGGGTGATAATGACGATCGTTGGAGTATTATCCAGCCGGGCGGTGATGATCTCACGCTGGGCCTGCTTGGGAAATGCGAGTTCGGTATAAGGCAGCAGATTGCCCAGATCGAAGGCTGCCTGGATCGGGCCGACCGCTTCGGCAAAGTTGCCTCCTGAGCTGCTCACCGCCCCCGCGGCCGGCTGGGGCTCGTTCCCGGTCAGCAGCGCGGCAAAGTTGAGCGGTGGGATGGTAACGCCGTCGACCACGATCTCGGGCACGAAAACAGCACCGTCGGCGATCACATAAAGCCGCCCGTCATCGAGCTGGATCACCAGATCCCGGCCGCGGACGGCGATGTCATCAAGCGTCGCGCCATCCGGCAAAATGACGACATTGCCAGGCCCGGGAACGAGCTGAATGGCCCCAGCTCGCGCCGTGGCCGCAGCAGCAGAACCTGCCAGTTCGGGAACAAAGTTTCCCAGCTCAGTTTCCGCGTCCGAACGCCCAGCAGCTTCGTAATTCATCGCCATCACCTTGCTCGCTTCATCAAGGCCTGACCGGAGTACCGGGCTGGGCCGTTATTCGTCCGCAAAGCAATCGCGACAATTTCCCCGCCCTGGAAAGCGGGCAGAAACCTTGGAATAATGCTCTGCGACCGATTAAGGAGCGTTGGCGTCTTTTTTCCTGCGATATCAATCTGGCGAATCACAGCGACGCTCAAATGCCCCCTCTCCCGCTAGAGACCACCGACTGGGAAAAGCGGCAAGCGTGTTAACCCTCTGAACTCACCCTGATCACAGCGAAATCGGATGGAAAGGCATTTTTGAAAATTGACCAAAAAATGCGGAAAGCCGACTGCGAGAATCATGAATATCTATATATTACAAAATATTGATACCATCCGGATGAGAGATCAAACTCGCCGGGGTTAACCATATCTGGTTACCAGCCTGCGAAGCGGCGCCCTATATTGGCGCACTTCGGACCAATCAAAAATTTCCGCGTGTAATGAAGCGGCGATGCGGCGCCCTGATCTGCTCACCAATTACCCGGATCAGTCAGCCGTGAACACAATCCGGTTGGCTGTGGCATCGTAGCGGATGCCAATTCCAGCATCTCGAATCTCGCGGAAACTGACGTACTCGGCGGCACTGGCCGAGCCGCTCAGCGCGGTAAACGAGGCCGGATCCATGTGTCCTTCGACGATCGCCAGGAGAGCGCTCACCTGGATCGACAGACTGGTATCGCCGCCAATCCGCACCTCCACTTGCCCGGTCTGGCGGTCGTTCAGCTGGACGGCGGTCTGATGAAAGATGAACTCGCCAACGACCCGATCGCTTGTTCCCGCCAGTTTCAGCCTAGCGGGAGCGGATTGGTGCGGCACAGCCCCGGCCTTTGGCAGCGCGCTATTCGGCAGCGCGGCCAAATCGAATTTCAGTTCATCCAACGGCAGTGGCGCGGGCCCGGTGAACTGCTGCAGCTCTGCCCCGCCGGCTTGCTGAAGTTCCGCCAGACGGGCAGTTTGAATTCCGGTTGCGGCCGCCGGGTCCAACCCGCCGATCACCCCGCCCATCGCCCGGCCTGCAACTCCATCATGCAACAAACCCAGCGGCGGCGCTGCCGCCAACGCCGCCGGTTCAGCTATCGCCAGAACATCATGCGCCAAGGCCGCGTTCTCGCCCCATGCCGGTATTGCAACGATTGCAAGATCTGCAGCTGCGGGCTCGGGAAAGGTCAGGCGAATGACATAATCCTGCTTGGCGGCACTCCCGCTCAACCGCGACAAAAAAGATCCTGCCATCGAAGGCCGCTGGGCCAGGCGGGTTGCGGTGGCGACTTCCAGGCTTTGGCTGCCAACTGCGGGCACGCCCTGCAACCGGCTGGCCTGAGACTGCACCGGGCTCGCCCCGAAACTGATCGGCAATGGCAGTGCTGGCACAAGAGTTGCCGCGGGTGAAAGCTCCGCCTGCTCGATACTGGCGCCCGCGCCCCAGGCCGATAGTCCAGCCATACGCGCGCTGCCGGGCAGCTCATAGTGGATGAATGTACCGGTGCCGCCAGCTAGGATTACCGCCAGTAGAGCAGGTTCAAGCACCAGCCGCCGCTCTCCAAACAAGCCAAAATCAGTCCGCGCGAAAGTGTTCACGAATCGCCCCCGATAGAATACTTCCGGTACCTAAACACAAACAGAGTGCTTATTCCAGACGATCTGTTGTGAAGGTATCTGGAAGAACTTGAACTGGGACGCAGCTTAATTGCCGAAAGTTGCACGCGTTTTCGCACATTCCGGCGATCATCAACGCCACCTGTCATCGGGCAGAGATTTGATGCTTTAACCCTTATCCCTGACGGAAGTACGTGCGTGGTTTCCGCCTCCATCGCCACCTCAATCTCCTGAGCGGCAGGACAGGTGAAATATCTTGTCTTTCAGAAGTTTGAATGGTGAGCCCTGCTGGGTTCGAACCAGCGACCTACTGATTAAAAGTCAGTTGCTCTACCGACTGAGCTAAGGGCCCTCACCACCGGGCCGTCCCCTAGGGAGCGGGCGCGGCCGGGTCAAGCGCTTGGTCAGTCTTGAATGAAGTTGGCGCATGGAAAGGTTGCTGAGCGGATCGCGCCAATCTGGGACAATCACCAGCGCCGGAGTCAGAACAAAGTCCCGGTCGCGGAAAGCCGGGTGCGGAATGGTCAGTTCTGCCGATCCAAAAGCCCCGCCGCTCCACAGCACAATATCCAGATCGAGCACCCGGCTCGACCAGCGCTGCCCACCGCTGCGACGGCCAAACTCTGCTTCGATATCCTTCAGCGCAGCCAGCAGTGCTTCCGGCTCCAGCCTCGTCCCGACAACCGCTGCGGCATTGGCATAGCGGCGCAGCGACGGGCCAAGCGGGACGCTGGCAATGATCGGCGAGGTGGCTGCCACTTTAATACCGCTTAATTCCAGCGCCTCCAGCGCAGCGCGCAGTACACAGTCTGGCGGTCCATGACGGTGATGCCGCTGGTTAGAGCCCAGCGCGATCAGATAGCGCTGGCGCATCAGTGTTCAGATGTCCTGGCTGATGCGGCTGTAAAGCTGCGGGCGGCGATCGCGGAAAAAGCCCATCCCGGCCCGGTGGGTTGCGGCACGGCCAAGATCCAGCTGGCTAAGCAGCACGCCAGTTTCCTCATCCCCGAACGCCGCGACCAGATCGCCCCATTCATCGGCGATAAAGCTGTGACCATAGAACCGCTGGCCAGCCTCATCACCGATCCGGTTGGCAGCTATCACTGGCATGCAGTTCGACACCGCATGGCCTTGCATCGCGCGGCGCCACATCCGGCTGGTATCAAGTGTGGAATCATAAGGCTCGGTCCCGATCGCGGTGGGATAGAGCAGCAGCTCCGCCCCCATCAGCGCCATCACCCGGGCGCATTCAGGGTACCACTGGTCCCAGCAGATCCCGACGCCGATCCGCGCGAGTCCGGTTGCAGTTGGTACATCCCACACCTTAAAGCCATCGTTGCCGGGGCGGAAATAATACTTTTCTTCATAGCCTGGGCCATCGGGGATGTGACTCTTGCGGTAGGTCCCCATTATCTCGCCATTAGGACCGATCATCGCCACGGTGTTGTAATAATGATGCCCGTCGCGTTCAAACAAACTGGTCGGGATGGCAATTTTGAGCTTAGCCGCCAACGCCTGCATCGCGAGGACCGAGGGATGCTCCGCCATTGGCCGGGCCAGCGCAAACAGCGCCTCGTCTTCGACCTTGCAGAAATAGGGACCAGAGAACAGTTCGGGCGGCAGGATCAGCTGCGCGCCGGCACGCGCGGCCTGCTCGACCAAAGCCGAGACGGCCGCGATGTTGTCTGCCTCGTCGGCAGAGCCAAGCGCCAACTGAAGCGCAGCAACGGTAAGGATAGTCATGCCGCCGCCCTTATCAGGGCCGCTTGCGGAACAGAAGCGTCATCCGGTCACTCTCACCGATCGCGACATAACGGGGGCGATCCTTGTCGCCCAGGGTGAAGACCGGCGGCAGCGTCCACACCCCGGCAGGATGGTCGGCCAGGTCGCGTGGGTTGGCATTGATCTCGCTTTTGGCGACCAGTTCAAAGCCATGCGCTTCGATCAGGGCGATAACGTCCTTCTCGCGCAGATAGCCCATGCTGCCATCGGTATAAGCGGTGGGTGCATTGGGCTTGGCACGATGCTGTTCGATCCCCAGCAGCCCGTCTGGCTTGAGCAGCGCACGGATCGACAGCAGTTCACCGCGCAGCCAGCCGCTGCGCCACAAATTATGCATCTCACGGAAAATCATTACCCGATCGACCGTGCCATTGAGCGCTGGCGGAACGCTATCGGTATTATAAGCGCTGATCTGCTCGGCAGGTGTACCGGTCCATTCAGTGACTTTGGCCGGAAAGGTCGCGTCAAGATTGCCAAAGTTCTGCTTTTGCCGGTCAGATCCAGCACTGACATCGGGATTGAGGCCGATGTAGCGGCCCTGCACGCCAAGATAGGGCACCAGCACCCGCGTCCACCAGCCGCCCGCTGGCATGTAATCAACCACCGTCATCCCCGGTTCAACCTTGAAGAAGGCAAGCGTCTGTTCCGGATGGCGCCACTGGTCGCGGGCCCGATCGGCAGCGCGGCGCGAATTGGCGAGCACTTCGGGCAGGGTGGCCTGGGCTTGCGGCGCGCCGGAATGTTCATGGGATCTGTCGGCTCCGAGCAGTGGAGTAGCGCCCATCAACAGGGCAAAGGCAAGCAAGCGGCGCATGGGTTCCTCCAACGGAATTGTCCTGCCCAAGTTAAGGCCGTGCCAAAGGATGACAAGCGCCGATCGGCTTCCTATTTGAACGGCATCAATTTCAGGAAGGCATTTCATGGCACAGGCAATCTTCGCAGGCGGCTGCTTTTGGTGCACCGAAGCGGTGTTTCGCGACGTAATCGGGGTGAGCGCGGCAGAGAGCGGCTATATCGGCGGCACTGTGCCAAACCCCACCTACAAGCAGGTCTGCGGCGGCGACACCGGCCATGCCGAAGCAATCCGGATCACCTTCGATCCGGCGCTGCTGTCCTATTCCGATCTGCTTAACATCAACATGGCGACCCACGATCCGACCCAGCTAAACCGTCAGGGCGGTGATGTGGGCACCCAGTATCGTTCGGCGATTTTTCCGCTTGATGACGAACAACGCGCCGAGGCGGCGGCCGGTATCGCCCGTGCTCAGGCAGAGCGGAGCGAGCCAGTGGTGACCACCGTCGAAGGCCCGGCGATTTGGTATCCAGCGGAGGATTACCATCAGGAATATTGGCAGGGCGAAGGCCAGCGCAATCCTTACTGTATGGCAGTCATCCCGCCCAAGCTGGCCAAACTGCGCAAGAGTTTTGCGGAAAAGGTTAAGTGAACTTGAGGTTTCTAAGTATGCGCCCTTAAGTTGCTAAAAACCTTGCAATAAAGAACCCATCCAGGCCACCAGCATCGGCCAACATGGCGGGATCGGTGCGCAGCCAACCTTGGGCAGTTGGAGCCAGTCCAGTAGGCAATTCATCCGCCCGGATTGAATCAGGGGTCAGCGCGATCTGGCCCATCTGGCCTTCGCCCTCGGCCTGTTCGAGCGAGCAGGCCGCGTAGACCAGCCGGCCTTGGGGCGCGACCCAACCAGCTGCGCGGGCCAGCAGCCGCGCCTGCAATTCGGCCATCTCGGCAATCTGGCGCTGGCCGATCCGGTGGAGCACATCGGGATGGCGGCGGCAGGTGCCGGTCGCCGTGCACGGCGCATCAAGCAGCACTGCGTCGAACTTGCACTCAGGTTCCCACACCAGCGCATCGGCCTGCACCACTTCAGCGCTGAGACCGACGCGGGTGAGGTTGTCGGCCATCCGTTCCAGTCGCCGCGCGCCGCTATCCAGCGCGGTGACTTGCCAGCCAGCGGCGGCAAGCTGCATGGTCTTGCCCCCTGGCGCGGCGCAAAGATCCAGAATCCGCTTGCCCGCGCCCGCCCCCAGCAACCGCGCGGGCAGCTGGGCGGCGAGATCCTGGACCCACCAGGTGCCCTCAGCGAAACCTGCAAGCCGCTCCACCGCTTCACCGCGCGGCAGGCGGATATGGCCGGGCATCAGCGAGACGCCGCCCAGCTCCTGCGCCCAGCGGGCAGTTTCGGACCAATCGCGCAAACTCAAATCAAGCGGCGGCGGCACGGCCAGCGCTTTGGCGATTGCTTCGGACCTGATTCCCCACCGCTCCAGCACCGGCTCGGGCAGGGTCGGCGCATCCGGCAACGTTACGCCGCGTTTAACCAGTGTCGAGAACACCCCGTGCGCCAGCCGCCGCGGTCCGCCTTGCAGAAGTTCCAGCCCGGTTGCGATCACCGCATGGGGCGGGGTTTCCAGCCGCAACCAGCCCGCCAGCATCAGCCGCAGCACCGCGCGGGCCTTTGCGTCATCGGCCAAGGGCAGACGGGTCGCGCTGTCAATCAGCTCGTCAAGATCGGTCAGCCAGCGCAGGCTCTCCCCGGCCAGCGCGCGGGCCAGGCCGCGATCGGCATCACCGCGAATCCCCAGCAGCGCGCTGCCAGCGGCCTGATCGAGCGTTTCACCCCGGCGCAGCACAGCGTCATGCAGGCGCAAGGCAGCCTTGCGGGCGGGAAGACCGGGAATATCCATTCGGCTGCCCCTAGGGGAGATTGCATCGCGCCGCCAGCGCGTCCATTATAGGGTTATGACCAAACGCGCCACCAGCCGCCCCGCCGCGTTTAAAAAACCGGACCACTGGAGCAATGATCCAGCCCCGGTTCCAGCGACCACAAAGCGCGATCAAGACCCCGACGGGCTATCCCCCACGCGCTATGGCGACTGGGTGAAAAACGGGATCACGATTGATTTCTAAACCGGCCTGAAGGTAACCGTCAGTCCGTCCTTCGGCTTCGGAATTGGCCACGGCTGCCATTTGGGAGCATAGCCCGGCTCGATCTCGATGTGGTAGCGGGTCAGGATCTGGGCCATCAGGATCTTCACCTGCATATAGGCAAAGTGCAGACCCAGACACATATGCGCGCCGCCGCCAAAGGGCACCCAGGCATATTTGTGCCGCTTGGCGACTTCGGCGGGCAGGAAGCGCAATGGATCGAATTTGAGCGGGTCGGGCCAGTATTCTTCCATCACATGCACCGCTGCGGCACTGATCCCCACCTGCGTACCCGCCGGAATACGATGACCGCCGAAGGTGAAATCCTTCATCGCGCGGCGCGGGGTAGAGGGAACCGGAGGGATCAACCGCAACGATTCCTTGAAGGCCATCTCGGTCAGTTCAAGCTTGCCCAGGTCTTCATAGGCGACTGAGCGCGCCGCTCCGCCGGTAACCGCCAACACCTCGGCGCGCAGTTTCGTCTGCCATTCAAGGTTCTTGGCCAAGAGCCAGACCAGCGAAGTAGCTGACGAAGTGATGGTGTCATGCGCCGCCATCATCAGGAAGATCATGTGATCGACCACTTCATCGACCGGCAGCAGCGAGCCGTCTTCGCGGGTGGCGGTGGCGAACTGGCTGAACATATCCTGCCCGCCCCCCTGCTCACGCCGGCGGATAGTCTCAGCCGTGAACCATTCGACCAGGAACTTGCGGCCCGCTGCGCCCCGGCCCATCGCGGTGAACGGCAAGGGCTTGCGCACTATGCCGACTGCGGCTGCGACCATATCGACGAAAGCCGTGTTGATCCGGTCTGCTTCCGGCCCCAGCGGCACGCCGAGGAAGCTGTCTGCGGCAAGATCGAGGGTGAGCTTCTTGATCGCCGGATAGAACTTCATCTGTTTGCCCGACCACTGCGCGACCTGTTCGGATATGCCGCGATTGAGGGCATCGGCATAATGGCGCATCGGCTCGGGCTTGAACGCAATCGACAAGGCGCGGCGATCGATCCGGTGATGGTCAAAATCCATCAACATCAGCCCGCGCGGGAACAGCAGATCAAGCACCGGCCCCCAGCCTTGCTGGGACGAGAAAATCTTGTTGCGGTCAAACAGCACCAGCTCATTGGCATCAGCCCCGACCAGCGAAACCTGGCGATTACCGAAGCTGCGCGAACGCCAGACATTGCCGTATTTTTCGCGCATCCGGTGGCCATAAGCGCTAGGATCGGCCAGCACCTGAAGCGTGGTACCAAGGATCGGCCAGCCATCCTCGCCGGGGATGTGAACCAGAGAATCTGCCGCTTGGCGCTGCGACCAATGGGCAAAGCGGGGGATATCGGGTGCAAGCGTGGCCATCGGCGATTCCTTAGTTACTGACACCAATGTAAACAAATCGAGCGGCTAAATCCAGCCCTGAAGTTCACGCCGAACCAGCTGATCCAGCATCACCATGCCCGCGTCACTGGCGTTAAGGCAATCGAGCACAGCAAAGGCTTCTCCGCCTGCCTCGATAAATTGCTCACGCCCACGGATTGCCAGTTCCTCGCGGGTTTCAAGGCAGTCGGCGGAAAACCCGGGGGCGGCGATGGCCAAGCGGCGGGTGCCCTTTGCTGCCTCGGCCGCCAGCGCGGCATCGGTTGCTGGTTCAAGCCATTTGGCTGGCCCGAAGCGCGACTGGAAGCTGACTTCGATCCTCAGGCCCGCGTGGTCCGGGGCCAGCGCTTCGGTCAGCAGCCGCGCGGTCTTGCGGCAGTGGCAGTGATAGGGATCGCCCAGCTGCAACGTCCGCTGCGGCATCCCATGGAAGCTGAGCAGCAGCACCTCTGGCACGAACGGCAGGGCGGCCAGCTGCCGGACAGTATCGCTGCGCAGTGCCTCGATATGCAGCGGATCGTCGTAATAGGGCGGCAGGGTCCGGATCGCGGGCTGCCAGCGCATCGCCGCCAGCTGCGCGCCCAGCGCATCCACCGCCGTCGCCGTCGTCGCGCCGGAATATTGCGGATAGAGCGGTGCGATCAAAATCCGCTCACAGCCCGCGTCTTTCAATCGTTGCACTTCGGTGCCCAGCGCCGGATTGCCATAGCGCATCGCGTGGGCAACCATCACGCCCTCGCCCAATCGCGCTTTAAGACCGCGCGCCTGTGCCGCAGTGATTGCCGCCAGCGGCGAGCCTGCCGCACTCCACACCTGGGCATAGGCATGGGCCGATTTCTTCGGCCGTGTGTTGAGGATGATCCCGCGCAGGATCGGCTGCCACAGCAACGCCGGCAGTTCGACGACACGGCGATCAGACAGGAACTGTTCCAGGTAACGCTTCACTGCCTTGGGGGTTGGCGCATCGGGCGTGCCGAGGTTGACCAGCAGCACACCAATCTTGCCGGTGCGGACCGGCGGATGATCAGCAGGAAGGGGATTATCGCTCGGCATTACAAATCCTCGGACAACAGGGGCAGTTTGCGCAGGCGCAGCCCGGTTGCAGAATACAGCGCATTGGCAATCGCCGGAGCTGCCACTACCACGCCCAGCTCGCCTGGATCGGCCGGTTCGGCATTGCTTTCAATAAACTCCACCTCGATCTCGGGGCAATCCGTCAAAAGGGGCAGCCCCAGCATTCCCAGCCGCCCGATCAGCGGCAGCCCGTTCGCATAAGTCGTGCTCGATCCAACCGCCAGGCCAAGGCCGAACACCAGCCCGCCCTCGATCTGCTGCCGCGCAATGTCGACATTCACGATCCGGCCGATATCGGCAACGGCGGTCAGCTTGTCGACCTTGACCCCGGTTTCGTCTCGGCGGGCGGTGGCGACCACGGCAATCCGGCCATTTGCGATAACATGACAGGCCAGACCCTGGCCGCTGCCATCCAGGCCTCCGTCCCAGCTGGCCAGGGTGGCGGCCCGCTGGAGACAATTGGCCAGTCGCAGATCCTGTCCGAGCATCGCCATTCGGAACGAGAGCGGCTCATGCCGGGCCTCATGGGCCAGCTCATCGACAAAACTCTCAGTAAAAAAGCAGGTGTAGCCATGCGCATTGCCGCGCATCCTGCCTGTAGCCAGCGGGATCGCTACCGGTACATGCTCGACCACCAAATTGGGGATCGTATAGGGTGGCACCGCGCCCTCCATCGCCAGTGGATCGCCCTGGGCCTGCGCCGCAAGCGCTTCGTACGGACTGCTGCCCTCGAACAACCGTTCCCCAAACTCAAGCGCAGTGGCGGGCAGCGCCAGCCGCGCCTTCCAGCCGATGACCGCGCCATCCGGCGCCATTCGTGCCGCCATCGCAGCTGCCACCGGGGTTCGCGGCAAACCGACGACATGTTCCTGCCAACGCGACCAGACCAGCTGCACCGGCTTGCCGATCTGCTTCGCGATCAGCGCGGCTTCCACCCCGTGGTCATGTTCCAGCCGCCGATCAAAGCTGCCGCCAGCAGGCAGCGGATACAGCACCACATCGCGCGAATTGAGACCCAGTGCCCGGGCGGCGGCACGACGCGCGGCCGCAGGAGCCTGGCTCGCCAGCCACAGCTCCAGTCTGCCATCCTTGAACCGCGCCGTTGCGCTCGCAGTTTCCAGAGTGGCGTGGAGCGCGGGGGCAACGGCATAGCGGCGGGTCAGCACAGACTTTCCCGCAACCACGCTGTCGGGATCGCCAAGCTCGGCGATCCTCACTGCCTCACCTTTGCGTATGGCATCGTCGAGCAACCGGTCGATCTTGCTGCTGTCAGCGCGGTGTTTGGCAATAAAGCGCGGCGCAATCAGGCCCAGCGCGCGTTCGGCGCTCCACCAGTCCTGCGCCACGGCGGCGAGCCAGTCCTTGCCTTTTACAAGCCCTAGAAAGCCCTGTACGCTTTTGGCCGCGCCCGCATCAAACCCGGCCAGCCTGGTGTCACCAATCGGACCATGGCGGATCGCGGCGAAAACCATATCGGGCAGCCGCACATCACCGGAAAAGCCATAGCTGCCATCTACCTTGGCCGGCAGATCGAGCCGGGGATAAGCGGGCGGCGATCCGGCTGGAAATTCAGCTGGGCGCTCAGCCGGTGGCAAAACGCGGACCACGGCGGGATCGGGCGGTTCGTAACCGGCAGCGTCCTCGACCAGTTCGCCAAAGGACAGGCGCTTCTTGCCGTGGAGGATAAACCCGCCTTGCGCCTCGCACTCTTCCCACGCCACATCCCAGCGCGCCGCGGCAGCCATCGCCAGCATCGCCCGCGCGCTGGCCGCCGCGACCCGTGCGGGCATTTCATAGGCCGCAAGTGTGGTCCCATCGGCGGCAACCATGAACTCCTCGCTTTGCGCGAAACGGGTGGCAAGCAGACTGTCGGGCGATCCAGCAGCTCCGGAAAAGGCTGGCATCCACAGCTTCGACCAGCGCGCGGCCAGCACCGCATTGGCATAGGCCCCGCTGATCGGGGCCGGTTCAACCGCCACCTGCCGCCAGTCCGCCCCCAGCTCGGCCGCGATGATCTGGGGGATCAGGGTGGTTACCCCCTGGCCCATCTCAAGCTCCGGCATGGCAACCGTCATCACGCCATCCGTGCCGATCTTGAGCCAGGCATCGAAGGCCACTTCACCGCGGCCTGCTTTCAGCGGCGGGGCGAACCGGCGAGGAGTCAGCACCCAGCCGAGCAGCAGCGCACCGCTCGCCCCGGCCCCGATGAACAGCCCGCGCCGGTTGATTTTCATGCCTGTCCAGATGCCTGGCTATCGAGCCAGGTGGCGAGCCGCCGAGCGATTGCGGCAAAGGCCTCTGCCTGCGGGCCATCACCGGCTGCAGGCGGCCTTCCCGCATCGCTGTCCTGCCGGATCGAAAGATCGAGCGGGACACGCCCCAGGAAGGCGTGGCCCATCACCTTGGCGGCGGCCTCTACCCCGCCCTGACCAAACGGATCGCTGATCTCGCCGCAGTGGGGGCATTCATAGCCGGCCATGTTCTCGACCATCCCGATCACCGGCACGCCGCCCTGATCGAACAGCTGCATCGCCCGCGTCGCATCCATCAGCGCCAGATCTTGCGGGGTCGAGACGATGATTGCGCCAACCGGCTTGTGGCGCTGAAGCATCGTCAGCTGAACATCGCCGGTGCCCGGCGGCAGATCGACGATCAGGATTTCGGTATCGCCCCATTCGGCATCAATCAGCTGGCCCAGTGCATTGCCTGCCATCGGTCCGCGCCAGGCGATCGCCTTGCCCGGTTCGATCAAATGACCCATCGACAACACCGGGACGCCCCATTTGCTGGGAACCGGATTGAGCTTCTTCTCGCTCGCGGTTGGCCGCTGGCCTTCATTACCCAGCAGACGCGGCTGCGACGGGCCATAGATATCGGCATCGACCAGCCCTACCTTGCGGCCCATCCGTGCGAGCGCCACCGCAAGATTGGCGGACAAGGTCGATTTGCCCACCCCGCCTTTGCCCGATCCGATCGCGATGATCCGCAGGCCAGGTTTTTCGGGCGCTCGGTCGGCGGTCATCGCCACGCGGACCTCGTTCACCCCGCCGAGTTTGCCCAGTGCATCCTTGACTGCCCGTTCTAGCCGGTCGCGCTCCAGCCGATCAAGCCCGGCGACATCAAGCACCAGCGTCGCAACGCCATCGGTCAGCCGCAGCGATTGGAGCCGCGCCCCGGCCAGTGGCGGCAAGGCCCGTTTCAAGGCTGCAATTGTGCTGTCAGGCTCGCTCATGAATACACTGAATCCCGTGAAAATTGGTCTTGGTGCCCCCTAGCAAGGAAAAAGCATACGAGGGCACTGTTTTTGTTGGTCGGCCATCCCTATAATCTGACCCATGAATGGTTTTGGCAGGTTCAAACTGGGCAGCGTGCTGGTAATGGCCGGCACTCGCAGCCCTTGGGGTGGCGGCAAGGGCAAGGACGAGGGGGATCCTTCTCCCGAACCAGAAGCCGCGAGCGATGGCGCAGACGGGGCCAAGGGCGAGACTGGGCCCAAAAGACCCGTTCCACCGCCACCGCCCGGTGGTCCGCGCAATCCCTGGCAGCCGGGCGGCGAACCTATACCACCGCGGCGCTCAGCCAATATCGAGGATATCTTCCGTCCGCGTGGCACCGGCCCTGGCGGCGGGCCAGGCGGTGGCGGTGGCGGCGGGTTTCCGCGCATGCCTCAACGCCGCAACGGCAAAAGCTGGTTCCCGCTCGTCGCTGGCGGTGCGGCGCTGCTGTGGCTGTTTGCGACCACCGCCCACCAGCTCGGCTCGACCGAGGAGGGTGTTGTTACCACTTTCGGCAAATACTCCCGGACCATCGGCTCGGGCGTCTCGCTAACCTTGCCCTGGCCGATCCAGTCGGTCAGCGTGGTCGATGTAACCTCGATCAAGCGCGACACGATCCCCGAGGGCGAAGGCGAAAAGCTGATGTTGACCAGCGACCAGAATCTGGTCGATCTGAGCTATCTGGTGCGCTGGAACATCAAGAACCTCAAACTCTATGAATTCCAGCTTGAGGATCCGGATGACAGTGTCAAGGAAGTGGCTGAGGCAGCAATGCGCGCCTCGGTCGCTGAAGTTCCGCTCAATGGGGTTATGGGCGGCGCGGGCCGCGCCCAGATCGAGCAGAATGTGCGCACCCGGATGCAGGCCATCCTCGATGCTTATCGCTCGGGCGTGCTGATCCAGGGTGTCGATATCAAGAAGGCCAATCCGCCCGAAAAGGTGGTGGGTGCATTCCAGCAGGTCACTGTGGCCCAGCAGGAGGCGCAGCGCGATCAGAGCAATGCCCGGGCCTGGGCCCAGCAGATCATCGCGCAGGCACAAGGCGAAACTGCCGAATTTGACAAGGTTTATGAGCAATACAAGCTTAGCCCCGAAGTGACCCGGCGGCGGATGTATTATGAGACGATGGAGCGGGTGCTGAGCAACAATGACAAGGTGGTGGTCGAGGCCAACGGGGTAACCCCCTACCTTCCTCTTCCCGAAGTTCGGCGGCGGGCCCAGGCAGCTGCGCCAGCCACGCCAGCGGCGGGAGGACAGTGATCATGGTGGCAAATCTGCGAGAAAACCGCATTGCCCTGGCTGCGCTGGCGGCGGCTGTGATCGGGATCTTGACCAGCGTGGTATCTATCCCTGAAACCGAACAGGCGGTGGTCGTTCGGCTGGGTGAGCCGGTGCGGGTGATCAACCGCTTCAAGCCCAACGCCGATTTCGGCGTGACCGGCGCCGGACTGTCGCTGCGTATCCCGTTTTTTGAGCGGTTGGTGCGGATCGACAAGCGGGTTCTGACAATCGATATGGAGCGCCAGCAGGTCCAATCCAGCGATCAGCGGCTGCTTGAAGTCGATGCCTATGCCCGCTTCCGAATCATTGATCCTGTGCGGATGGTGCGCGCCGCCGGGACCACCGAAAAAGTGGTTGAACAGCTCCAGCCGATCCTCACCTCGGTGCTGCGGCAGGAACTGGGCAAGCGGATTTTCCAATCACTGCTGACCGCCGAACGCGGGGCAGCCATGGTTCAGATCCGGGAAGGACTGGACAAGGAAGCTCGCCAATATGGCGCGCAGGTGATCGACGTCCGGATCAAGAGCGCGGATTTGCCCGCCGGCACCCCACTCGATAGCGCATTCATCCGGATGGAAGCTGCCCGGCAGCAAGAGGCGACTACGATCAAGGCCCAGGGTGAGCGCAACGCCCAGATCATTCGTGCCGATGCACAGGCCCAGGCTTCGCGGCTCTATGCCGACAGCTTTGGCAAGGATCCGGGCTTTTATGATTTCTATCGGGCGATGAAGAGCTATGATGCAACCTTCTCCAATCCCAATGCAAAATCTAGCAGCACGATAATTCTTTCGCCCGACAATGATTACCTGCGCCAGTTCAAGGGGCGTTGAAAACCAGCCATTCAAGGCCGGTTCATCAAATTTCGGCTGAATTGAGGCGTTGAACCGGCTGCCCGTTAGTGGTGCCCCAAATATCAAAGCAAAAGGACGTGAACCCCGTGCGATATGCTTATGGAATAACTACTGCGCTGTTGCTGGGCGGTTCTGCCCTGTCCCTGACCACCGGCTTTCCTGCAGGTGCCCAGGTGGCACAGAACGACGCGCAGCAAATGCAGGCCTTGACTCCCCGGGCTGGCGCACCAGCCAGCTTTGCCGATCTGACCCAACAATTGCAGCCGGCGGTGGTCAATATTTCAACCCGCCAGCGGATCAAGGTTCAGGCCAACAACCCCTTTGCCGGAACCCCGTTTGCCGATCTGTTCGGCGGTGGTCAGGGCGATAGCGGGGGGGGCCAGACGCGCGAGGCACAATCGCTCGGTTCGGGTTTCATCGTTTCGCCCGATGGTTATGTGGTGACCAACAATCACGTCATCACCGCTGACGGTCAGGGTCAGGTGGAATCGATCACCGTGATCATGCCCGATGGCACCGAATATCCCGCAAAGCTGGCCGGACGCGATGCTGCATCGGATCTGGCCGTGCTCAAGATCGATACCGGCAAGGTGTTGCCGTTCGTCAAATTCGGCGATTCACGCAGCGCCCGCGTCGGTGATTGGGTAATTGCCATCGGCAATCCCTTTGGCCTTGGTGGCACGGTAACTTCGGGGATTATCTCCGCCGTCTATCGCGCCACCGGCTCGGGCAGTGCCTATGACCGCTATCTGCAGACCGACGCCTCGATCAACCGGGGCAATTCTGGCGGGCCGATGTTTGACATGAAGGGCAATGTCATCGGCATCAACAACGCGATCTTCTCGCCCACCGGCGGCAGCGTCGGGATCGGTTTTGCGATCCCGGCTGAAATCGCCGCGCCGATCGTCGAAAAGCTCAAGAGCGGTCAAACGATCGAGCGCGGCTATCTTGGCGTGCAGATCCAGCCGGTGAACGAGGATCTGGCTGATTCACTTGGCATTGCCCACAATCGGGGCGAGTTTGTCCAGTCGGTCCAGTCCAGCCAGCCAGCGGCAGCAGCCGGTATGCGACCAGGTGACGTGGTGCTGAAGGTTGATGGCAAGGACGTCAGCCCGGAGCAAACACTGTCGTTCATCGTCGCCAACACCGTGCCAGGCAAGCGCATCCCGATAGAGTTGATCCGCGATGGCAAGCGCATGACGCTCAACTCGGTGGTCGGCAAGCGGCCGAGCGAGGACGAGCTGGCCCAGCAAAGCTTCAACCCCGATCAGCCGCAGGAAGATGATCAATTCAATCGCACCCCGCAGCGCCAGGGTGAAGGGATCGTCGAGAAGACCATGGGCCTGTCAGTCTTGCCGCTGACCCCGCAAATCGCGCGCCAGCTTGGTGCGCCCGAAGCAACGCGCGGCCTGGTGGTCAGCGTTGTCGATGCCTCATCCGATGCCGGAGCCAAGGGACTTCAGCGCGGCGACATCATCCTTTCGGTCAATTACCGCGATGTCGCCAGCGTTGCAGACCTTGAAGCGGCGGTGCGCACGGCCCGCAGTTCGAACCGCCCTGCCGTTCTGCTACGCATCCAGCGGGCCGGGCGTCCATCGGCCTATATTGCGATCCGGCTGCGCTAAGCCAAAGCTTAGCCAAACAGAAAAGGGCCGTTTTCCTCAGCCGGGAAAGCGGCCCTTTTCTGTTTGGCTAAGGGCTCCCGCCCGGGCTTGCCCTGGCCCGAGGTGGCGGGGCGGCGGCAGGTACTCTGCCACCAGTGGCCTCATCCAGGAAATCGTCATTCGCGGCCGGCTGGGGCGGGACCGCAACCGGCCCGCCATTATCGCCCGGACCTTCGGGCCCCAAGTAAGGCTCCTGCTCGCGCGGGTGGTTCCCAGGGTCAACCAGATTTCCCTGCTCGTCAGTATAGTAATAATCACCGGGCTTACCGAAATTGGTCTCGTCATCAGGCTCAAGCTGCCATTCGGGCAGCGTCGCCTCGGTATCGAACTTCTCGACCGGCCGATTGGCGACGGCAACTCGCATATAAGCTGCAAAGGCCCGTGCTGGCGCCGTACCGCCCTGCAATCCGCCGACCGGCTTGGCATCGTCGCGGCCCATCCACACGCCGGTGGTGATCCCGCTGGAGAAGCCCAGGAACCAGCCATCCTTGTTCGAGCTGGTAGTTCCGGTCTTGCCCGCCACAGGCCGCCCGATTTGCGCTGCACGGCCAGTCCCGGTGCTGACTGCGCTTTGCAACAAATCCGTAATCCCTGCCGCGACATAGGCTGGGACCAGGGGCAAGCCAGGCCGGGCTTCACGCTGGTAGAGCACCACGCCATCGGTGGTGACGACCTTAGTGATCCCGAATGGCTCGATCGAGGTACCCTTGGCCGAAACTGCGGCAAAGGCGCGGGTCATATCGATCAGCCGCACATCCGATGTTCCCAGCACCATTGAGGGCACCGTGGTGATCGGGGTGGTAATGCCAAATCGCCGCGCCATCGACGCGACCGCACTAAAGCCGACCTCGTTGCCAAGCTGGGCGGCGACGGTATTTTTGGAATAGGCAAAGGCCGTGCGCACGTTGATCTTGCCGGCATAGGACCCGCCTGAATTGCGCGGACTCCAGCCTTCGATGGTCACCGGCTCATCAACCACTTCGTCATCTGGGGTGTACCCGGCTTCCAGCGCTGCAAGATAGACGAACAGCTTCCACGCCGAACCCGGTTGGCGCACCGCGTTGGTCGCGCGGTTGTAGTTCGAGGTGACGTAATCTGTGCCGCCCACCATCGCCAGAACCCCTCCGTCGCGGTCAAGGCTGACCAGCGCGCCTTGGGCGCCAGCCGGAACATTGGCATGGATCGAGGCGGTGGCGCTGTTCTGCATCCCGAGATCGAGAGTGGTCCACACCTCAATCGGTGCGCTGTTTTCCGGGAGCAACAAATCAAGCTGGGGCAGTGCCCAATCGGTGAAATAACGAACCGAGTTCTGGCCCTTTTCAGGCGCGAACTTAACCTGGCTCAGATCAGCGGCAGCAGCCTGAGCGGCGGTGATCGCGCCATTGGACTGCATCACGCGCAGCACAACTGTCGCGCGGTCCACCGCAGCCTGCTTGTCAGCAGTGGGCGAATAGCGCGACGGCGCCTTGACCAGCCCGGCGATGATCGCGGCTTCGGGCAGGCTGAGTTCTGTACCGGGATGGCCATAGAATTTGCGAGCAGCCGAATCGATCCCATAGGCCCCGCCGCCAAAATAGACCTTGTTGAGATACAGCTCAAGGATCTGGTCCTTGGAGAACTTGGCTTCCAGCGCCATCGCCAGCACCGCTTCGCGCGCCTTGCGGCCAAAGGTGCGGCTGTTGTTAAGAAACACATTGCGCGCCAGCTGCTGGGTGATGGTTGAAGTTGCGCGCATCGACTTGCCGCTGGTGGCGGCGACAAATACCGCACGGATCAGGCCGATCGGATCAACCCCGATATGGCTACGGAAACGCCGATCCTCGACGCCGACCATCGCATCCTTCATCGGCTGCGGAATCTGCGCAAAGGGCAGCCATTTGCCATAGCTCGGCCCAAGCGAAACCAGCTCGGTCCCGTCACGGGCGCGCACCACGATCATTTGTCCGGCCTGGCTGCTTTTCAATTCACTGTAGCTGGGCAACGAGCGCGCCGCGAGCGCCACAGCAATCCCCAGAATAAGCACCGCGCCCAGCACCAGCGAACCACCCCACACCAGCAAGCGGCGAAGCAATTTGCGCAGACCGGTGGGCCCAGGGCTTTGCGGTCCCTGCCCCGGCGATGAACTGCGCCGGACGTCTCTACGTGCCATGGGGCGTTATATTCCCTCTCCCGGGCAAAGCGCCCAAGCCTCTCGACCCATGCATAGGGTATTTATAACTGGGGGTTAATGAAAGATTTTGCGGCAGCCGCTTCAATCCTTAGGTTTGAAATCCAGGCTGGCGCTATTGATGCAATAGCGCAGACCTTCCGGCCCCGGCCCATCTGGAAATACATGGCCAAGATGACCTTCGCATTTGGCGCAGCGCACTTCGGTGCGGACCATGCCGTGCGAAACATCGCGCAGCTCTTCAATCGCCTTCCCCGCCACCGGCGCAGTGTAGCTCGGCCAGCCTGAGCCAGAGTTGTATTTGGTGTCCGAGGCAAACAACGGGGTACCGCAGCCCGCGCACAGATAGACCCCGGCCGCCTTGTTCGCATCATAGGCACCAGCGAAAGCCCGCTCGGTTCCGCCTTGGCGCAACACGGAATATTGCTCTGGCGTCAGGCGCGCGCGCCATTCCTCATCAGTAAATTCGATCTTGTCGGTCATGACAGGCTCCTTTGGTCCGATATGTGGACTTAATGGAGATGTTCAACCAGCAGCACTGCGCCATCATGGCCTGAAACCCGCATTCGCGTGCCCGGTTCAGCGTCGGGGCCGCGCACCAGCCATTCGCTGTCGCCCAGCTTGACCCGGCCCGAACCGCCTTCGATCACATGGGTAACCAGCACCGTCTCGCCCACCAGCCGTGCCCCGCGATCATTCATCAGCGGATCGGCCGCCAGAATCGGATTGTCGCGCAAATAGCGCTTACCGGCAAAAACCGAAGCTATGGCGAGCCCCGCAAACAACACGATCTGCACCGGCACCCCAATCGGCACTACCCAGCTGACCAGACCAGTGATCATTGCAGCGCCGGCAAGCCAGATCAGAAAGACCCCGGGAATCGCCATTTCCGCGATTGCCAGCACCAGCCCCAGCGCGAGCCAGCCCCAGTGGGGATCAAGCGTTTCAAGCCATTCCATCACTTTACATCTTTCGGATCAGCCAGCGCGCCCTTCACCAGTTCACCGATCCCGCCCAGCGTGCCGATCAGCTGGGTCGCCTCGATCGGGAACAGGATGGTCTTGGCATTGGGCGAATTGGCGAATTGCGAGACCGCCTCGGTGTATTTCTGGGCAATGAAGTAGTTGAGCGCCTGGGTGCCCGAGGTGGCAATCGCTTCGGACACAACCTGGGTCGCGCGGGCTTCGGCTTCGGCTGATCGTTCGCGCGCTTCGGCATCGCGGAAGGCTGCTTCCTTGCGACCTTCGGCCTGGAGGATCTGGCCCTGCTTCTCACCCTCGGCGCGCAGAATCTCGCTGGCGCGCGCGCCTTCGGCCTCAAGGATCGAGGCGCGCTTTTCACGCTCAGCCTTCATCTGGCGGGCCATGGCGTTGGAGATATCAGCTGGCGGACGGATGTCCTTGATCTCGATCCGGGTGATCTTGACTCCCCAGGGCGAGGTCGCATGATCGATCACCAACAGCAGCTTGGCGTTGATCTCGTCGCGCTTGGACAGCGTTTCATCAAGGTCCATCGAGCCCATCACCGTGCGCAGATTGGTGGTGGTGAGCTGCATGATTGCGACATAGAGGTTGGAGACCTCATAGGCTGCCTTACCCGCGTCGAGCACCTGGAAGAACACGATCGCATCAACGCCGACCATCGCATTGTCACGGGTGATGATCTCTTGCCCTGGAATGTCGAGGACCTGCTCCATCACATTGATTTTCTGGCCAACCCGATCAACGAACGGGATGATCACATGCAGTCCCGGATGCGCCGCCAGGGTAAATTTTCCAAGCCGCTCAATTGTATAGACATAACCCTGCCGGACCACGCGGACCCCCATCAGCAGGAACAGGAACACCGCCACAACCAATGCAATCAGAAACTCGAACATCTGAGCATACCCCACAGGATCAATACCTGCATGGTAGCGGCGCTCCTGCGTGGGGCAAGCTTAACCGATCGCTGTCAAAATTGGCGATCCAAGCACTTGGCGATTGCCGGATTTGCAATGGCATTGCAAAGGATCTGCAACAGGATTTCCCGCAAGGTGGATCACAGTCATAGCACATGAGGACGACATCCGAATGATCGAAAAGCGAGTTTTGGGCGGCAGGCTGATCAATCCGGTTGGCCTTGGCTGTATGTCACTGTCGTGGGCCTATGGCGTCCCGCCGACGGAAGACGTTGCGATCAAGCTGCTCGGCCGCGCGCTCGATCTTGGTTACGACCATCTCGATACTGCGAATATCTATGGCCTGGGTCACAATGAAACTCTGCTGGGCAAAGCGATCAAGGGTCGGCGCAAGGAGTTTTTTCTTGGCACCAAAATGGGGATCACCGTCGATGGCACCAAGCGCGGGATCGATTGCAGCCCGGCTGCGATCCATCGCTGCATCGATGAATCGCTGACCCGGCTGCAGACCGACCATATCGATCTTTACACCATGCACCGGCCTGACCGGACCGTGCCGATCGAGGAATCGATGGGGGCGATGGCCGAACTGGTTGCAGCCGGAAAAATCAGCCATGTCGGCCTCTCCGAAATGAGCGCCGAGACTCTGCGCCGCGCCCATGCCGTCCATCCGGTCGCTGCGATGCAAACCGAATACTCGCTGTGGACCCGCAACCCTGAAATCGCCGTGCTGGAGACTTGCGCCGAGCTTGGCACCACGTTCGTCGCCTTTTCGCCGGTTGGGCGCGGCGTGCTGGCGGGCGGCGTGCGCGATGTGGCGGACCTGCCCGAAACGGATTTCCGTCACACCATGCCGCGCTTCAATGCGGAAAACTGGCCGCGGAACCTGGCGCTGATCGACCAGTTCGAGGCGCTTGCCGCTGAGGCCGGGCTGACCCCGGCGCAGCTCTCGCTGGCCTGGGTGCTGTCTCGCGGGGATCATGTGGTGACAATCCCCGGCACCGCCTCGATCGCGCACCTTGAGGAAAACATCGCCCGCTGGGACTGGGAGTTGCCCGCAGAGCTGGCCCTGCGGCTTGAGGCCCTGATCAACCAGCAGACCGTGGCTGGGCCGCGCTATAGCCCGGCAATGCAAGCCAGCGTCACCACGGAAGATTACGCCTAAAGCGTGCCGAAGAGCATCAGCAGCTGGCCCGCCCCGTGAAACGAAGCCGCCGCCCTGACCCGGTCCGGCACTGCCGCTTCTTCATCCGCGGTCAGCATCACACATCGCAGCTGTCCTGTTTGGCCCAAACTCTTTTAGTTCCGTCTCGTCGCGACCATACCCCCGTCCGCCGCCAGCGCCAACCGTGAGATAATCAGTTGCATTTATGCACTCGCTTCCCCAACCTGTTCCGATAAAATGAAGCCGGGAAATAACGGCCAGTCCGAAAAGCGGCCAGTCCGAACACGGACAGCCTGGAAGAGGAAAACAGGAATGCGTCTGAAAGTTCTCGTTGCTGTGGCACTGCTCCCACTGGTCGCCTGCGGCCCGAAAGCCTCGGCTCCGGTCACCGAAGGGGTTACTGATGCGCTGATTGCGGCGGCCGGTGACAGCGAATGGCTCAGCTATGGGCGCGATTATAACGAGCAGCGCTTTTCCCCGCTCACCCAGATTTCCGATCAGACCGTGAATCAGCTGGGCCTCGCATGGTCGGCCGATCTCGATACCGCGCGCGGGCAAGAGGCGACCCCGCTGATGCACAATGGGGTGCTGTATGTTTCAACCGCGTGGAGCATGGTCAAAGCCTATGACGCCAAAACCGGCGCGCTGAAATGGTCCTATGATCCCAAGGTGCCGCGCGAAAAGCTGGTCGATGTCTGCTGTGATGCGGTCAATCGCGGGGTCGCACTTTATGGTGACAAGCTGTTTGTCGGCACGCTCGACGGACGGTTGATCGCTCTGGAAGCAGCAACCGGCAAGGTGGTGTGGGACAAGCTGACCATCCCCAAGGATTCGCATATGGCGATCACTGGCGCGCCGCGCATCGCCAAGGGCAAGGTTCTGATCGGATCAGCTGGTTCAGAATATTTCACCCGTGGTTATCTGGCTGCGTTTGATCCGCAAACCGGTGAGCTGTTGTGGAAGTTTTACACTGTCCCCGGCGATCCATCGAAGCCGCAGGAAGGCAAGCATCTGGAAGCTGCCGCCAAAACCTGGACTGGCGATTTCTGGAAGCTGGGCGGCGGCGGCACGGTTTGGGATGCGATCACCTATGACCCTGCCACCAATTTGATCTATTTCGGGACCGCCAATGCCGAACCGTGGAATCCAGCGGTCCGCAATACCAAGGGCGCAGGGGATAGCCTGTACACCGCCTCGATCGTCGCAGTGAATGCCGATACCGGTGAATATGCCTGGCATTTCCAGGAAACCCCCGAAGATCGCTGGGATTTCGATTCCAACCAGCAGATCATGGTCGGCGATCTGATGCTGGGCGGCGAACAGCGCCATGTCATCATGCACGCGCCCAAGAACGGCTTTTTCTACACTCTGGATGCCAAGACCGGCAAGTTCATCTCGGGCAAGCCGTTCGTCGATGGGATCAACTGGGCCAGCGGGCTCGATCCGGTCACGGGCGTTCCCAACGTCAATCCGGAAGCGAAGTACGAGATCACTGGTAAGCCCTTTGTCGGCTATCCCGGCGCAATCGGCGCGCATAGCTGGAGCCCGATGAGCTTCAGCCCCAAGACCGGGCTAGTCTATCTGCCGGTCAACAAGACTGTGTTTGTCTATGCATCGGACAAGGACTGGAAGCCCGGAACCACCGGGTTCCAGCTGGGTCTGGACGTGTCCAAAGGCGACATTGCGGCTGACAAGGCGGTTCGCGCGGCAACCCGCGCCGCCTTTACCGGAGCGCTGGTTGCGTTTGATCCGGTCGCGGGCAAGGCGCGCTGGACGGTGCCCTATTCCAGCCCGACCAACGGCGGCACGCTGGCGACTGCGGGCAATCTGGTGTTCCAGGGAACAGCACTTGGCGAATTCCGCGCCTATTCCGCCGATAATGGCAAGCAGCTGTGGAGCTTCCCGACCCAGAGCGGGGTTCTGGCGGCACCAATGAGCTATGCGATCGGCGGCGAGCAATATGTTGCGGTGATGGTCGGCTGGGGCGGCGTATGGGACGTTTCAGCTGGCAAGCTGGGCGGCGGGATCACCCCCAACATCAGCCGCCTGATGGTGTTCAAGCTGGGCGGCAAGGCGAGCCTGCCGCCAATACCGACCTCTGCGGACCGGGTGCTTGATCCGCCGCCGGTCTCCGGCACAGTGGAACAGATAGCGCTTGGAAACCGGCTCTATGCCAACAGCTGCAGTGTGTGCCACGGCAATGCCGCAGTAGCGGGTTCAATCAATCCCGATCTGCGTCATTCGGCGGCGCTGGGTAACCCCAAGCTATGGCAGGAGATCGTCCATGATGGACTGCTCAAGCAGAACGGCATGGTCGCCTGGAAAGACCAGTACAGCTCGGAGCAGATCGAGGCGATCCGGTACTATGTGATCAAGCGCGCCAATGAGGACATGGCGCTAGGCGAAAATTGAACGCCGGTGATCCCGATGACATCCGCGCCTGGCAGAGGCTGGGCGAGGATATCACGACCTCGGGCCGACTGGAGGAACATGATCCGGCCCGACTGGCCGCGATCGGCGTGCGCCATGTCATAAATCTGGCGCTCGACAATCATCCCGAAGCGCTGGTCGAGGAAGCGCAGCGACTGGCGGGACAAAGCATCGGCTACACCCATATCCCGGTGCCGTTCGATGCCCCGAATGAGGATCACTTTGCCGCCTTTTGCGCTGCACTGGATGCCGCCGATGGCCGGGTCCACGTCCATTGCATCATGAACTGGCGGGTTTCGGCGTTCTTCTACCGTTACAATCTGGCGCGCGGGATGGCCGAAGCAGAGGCCCGCGCCATGCTGGAGCAGCAGTGGTCACCGGAGCGATCGGACAATCCCGCAGCGGCGGTGTGGGCAGAGTTCATCAAACGGGGTTAAGGTCAGCCCGGCCGAGCTGCGAGAAATCGACCTGCGCAGCCAGCGCCAGCACTTGCGCAGCGATCGCGCGAGCGCTTGCCAGCGGGATGGCGGTGAACGCCAGCTTGCCCCCGGCAATCCCGAACTCAAGCTGCGCCAGGCCGCGGCGACGGGCGAGCGGCCCTTGGGTAATGCTGACCGACTGGACATTGACCTGCCGGGCCAGATCGAGCTGCTCGTTCCACCAGCCTTGACGCGCATAGAGCTGCGCTGCATCGGTGGCGCAGGCCCGTCGGCGCCAGCTGAACCAGGATGGCAACGCCAGCACGACCGGCAGCAACAGCCACGGCCAGATAATTCCGCCGCGCAAGATCGCGCCGACCACCAGCAAGGCGATCAGCGGGATCCCAAACACCACCAGCCGATCAAACCACAGTCCCATCGCCGCACGCTGGAACTGCAAGTCCTCACCGGGCGGGTGCAGCCCGACTTCGGCGATGATCGGCCAGATCTCGTCCAGTCGGGCGAGCGGCGCGACCATGTGGTGGCTCTGCTTTTTGCTCTCGCTCGCCAGACTGACGAATTGCAGCGCGTACCACCCGCGCCGCTTGCGCAACGGGCCGGTTGAGATCGCCGCAGCCTGGATCCGCTCGACCGGCATGACCACATCGGTCCGGGTCAGCAGCCCGCGACGGCGGCGAAACCCGCGCGCCGTCCGATCAAGCCTGAAGCCGTATTCGGTCAGCACCGTCCGCCCCATTCCGGTCACCAGCCCGATCAGCACCAGCGCGATCAGCCCGGCCAGCGCGCCCCACAGCTGACTCGCGCGGCCGATATGGGCCAGATCGACGCCCTGCTGCTGGGCAAGGCCGATCCAATGGCCAAGGTCCCAGAAATTGTCAGGCAGCAGGAAATCCAACTGCTGCGCGGCGCCGGCCAGCACCGCAAAGATCACCAGGCTGAACGAATAGAACCCCAGGGTCAGCAGGCGCTGATTATCCATCGCAAAGACCGGCACAACCGCGGCTTCCTCTGCAGTGCCGACCGGTTCATGGGTATGACCAGATTCACTCCGGCGGGCGCGGACGACTTCGCGCAGCCGCTTGGCCTCGGCCAGCGTGACGAAGCTGAGCGCCGCCTCGTCGCCCTTGCCGCCGCCGGTCTCGAACTTGACTTCGCCAAGTCCGAACAGGCGGGCCAGCGGTTTCTGCTCAACGCTGACGTCCTGGATCCGGTCATACGGGATCGAACGGGCCGAACGGCTGAGCAGACCGCGCTCGATCCTGATGTCATCCTCGCCGATGAAGTAATGGAACCGCAGCCAGCCGAGCCAGCGAAATACCAGGCTGGCCAGCAGAACCGCCGCGATAATCACCGGTGCGGCGACGCTGCTGCCGCGCGTACCGAACACCGCTGCGATGATCGGAACGGCAAGCTGCGGCAGGTTGGTGACGAAGCCAACCAGCAGGCCTACGGGATGGAGCCGCTTGGCGACTGCGGTTTCGGCCGGTTCGGCACCGTCGCTCAATGCTGCGCGGCCTTGATATGGAGCCGGATCGTCTCGCGCATGACCAGCGCATCGGCGTGCTTGAGCCCCGGCAGGCTGACACTGGAATTATGATTGCCGGCGGTGTGCAAGGTCAGCATCGCCAGCCCATAGCGCCGCGCCAGTGGCCCCTGGTGGACGTCGATATGCTGGACCCGCCCGAGCGGTACCACCGTATCGCTGTAAAACAGATGGCCATGCACGATCCGCAGCTGGTCCGGCCCCAAATGATAACCCCAGCGGCGGAACCGGCGCACCGGAAGTGCCAGGACGAGCCAGCCGCCCAGCAGCAGGACGGGAATCA
Source organism: Novosphingobium sp. (assembly GCA_031372185.1). Lineage (GTDB taxonomy): Bacteria > Pseudomonadota > Alphaproteobacteria > Sphingomonadales > Sphingomonadaceae > Novosphingobium. Next base: position 9,014 of record JANMKT010000024.1, on the reverse strand, counting down.
GCATCGCGCCCGGCAGGCCCGGCAGCAGGGCTTCGCTCACCGCCGCGAGTGCGAACAACGCCAGCACGAAAATGGCCAACTTGATCCGCAGCACGATAAGAAAGCCCGGGTCCAGCAGCAGCAGGGGTTCGTCTTCATCCATCCCGCACTTATGAAGTAGCTGTGTTGCCTGCGCAAGACAGCACCGCGTCCCGGTCGTTAGTAGCCGAAGAAATTGAGTTCCAGCAGGACATTGTTGGGATCAGCGGTGAAGACCTGCCGCAAACCGATCGAGGCGATCGTGTTGACCCGGTAATCAGCAACCAGCGCGTCAAGCCGCGCAATCACGTCGGCAAAGCCCGAGCAATTGAGCGCGACATGGTGGATCGCTCCGGTCAGCGCGCCGGGCTCAACCGCGCGGTCAAACGCGCGCGGGCAATTGACCGAATTGAGGTGAACAATCGCGCGGCCGCTGGCATCATGCAGCCACTGGACCTGATCGGCGGGCAGCGGCGGTGGGCCGTCGCGGCGCTCAAGCTCAAGCAGGCGGACATAGAAATCAGCCGTCTCATCCAGCCGGTCGGTGATGATATTGACATGATCGAGCGCGTTGACCCGCATGATGGTTCTCCTTCGCTAGCGCCGCGACAGCGCGGCTTCACTTTCCGCCATCAGCTGGGCGATAATCCCGGCCACGGGTTCTTCCCTGGTCACCATTCCGACTGACTGCCCGGCCATGACCGAGCCGCTTTCAACGTCGCCATCGATTACCGCTCGGCGCAGGGCTCCGGCCCAGAAATGCTCGATCTGGAGCTGCGCTTGAAGCATATCGACCGCTCCGCTATCGAGCAACTTGGCCACCTCGATCTGCTTGGCGGTAAACTCCTCGGTGCCCTTGTTCTTGAGCGCGCGGACCGGGATCACCGGCAACCGCGGATCGACCTGGACGCTGGTAATCGCATCGCGGGCGTTAGCGCGGAAGAACGCCTTCTTGAAATCCGGGTGGGCAATGGATTCGATGGCGCAAGCGAACCGCGTGCCGAGTTGCACCCCGCTGGCGCCCATTTCCAGATAACCGGCCATCGCCTCGCCCCGGCCGATCCCGCCGGCGACGAACACCAGCGCTTCCTCGGCCAGCGCGGGCAGGATTTCCTGCGCCAGCACGCTGGTGGAAACTGGGCCGATGTGACCACCCGCCTCCATCCCCTCGATCACGATCGCATCGGCGCCAGACCGCAGCAGCTTTTTGGCCAGCGCCAGCGTGGGGGCAAAACAGATAACTCTGGCACGAGAGGTTTTGATCGCCTCGATACTGCCCTTGGGCGGAATTCCGCCGGCCAGCACAACATGGCTGACCCCGTGGGCGGTGCAGACCGCGATGAGATCGAACAGCATCGGGTGCATGGTGATCAGGTTTACGCCAAACGGCTTGGCCGTCAGCCGCTTGGTCGCGGTGATCTCGGTGTCGAGCAGTTCCGGGGTCATCGCCCCGCAGGCAATCACGCCAAACCCGCCCGCATTGCTGATCGCAGAGACGAGATTACGCTCTGACACCCACGACATCGCCCCGCACATGATCGCATATTGGCTGCCAAGAAATTCAGTGCCGCGCTGCATCAGATGGGCGGTCAGGGGAAATGTGGTCATGGTCTGTCCCGGAGCAATGCAGTTTTGGTTGGCGCGCTTTAGGCGGAGTGCATCGGGGGGGCAAGGCAAGTGAATTAATCGTCCTATCCGATAAGTGTGACGATTTTAATCTGTTTTTACACTCAGCCGCAGTGGGGTAGTTTCATGCTATAAGTTTACGACTCCAGCGGAGAACAGCCATGAACGCCCCCAGCCAATGCCCGATGGGCCATAAAGTCAGCCGCACCGCGATTGTCGCAGGCCTTTCCAACCAGATGTGGTGGCCCGAGCGGGTCGATCTCTCGATCCTGAACCTCCACTCACCGCTGATCGATCCGATGGATGCCGGCTTTGATTACGCCAGCGAATTCAAGACGCTTGATCTTGCGGCGGCCAAGGCCGACATTTTCGCGCTGATGACCAATTCGCAGGAGTGGTGGCCGGCCGATTACGGCCACTATGGCCCGCTGTTCATCCGCATGGCCTGGCACAGCGCCGGAACCTACCGGATCAGCGACGGACGCGGCGGCGCGGGTTCGGGGACGCAGCGCTTTGCCCCGCTCAACAGCTGGCCCGACAACGGCAATCTTGACAAGGCCCGGCTGCTGCTGTGGCCGGTCAAGCAGAAGTATGGCCGCAAGCTCAGCTGGGCCGATCTGATGATCCTGGCGGGCAATTGCGCGCTTGAATCGATGGGTTGCCCCACCGCCGGGTTTGGCGGCGGGCGCGCTGATGTGTGGGAATCCGAGGACGATATCTATTGGGGGCCCGAAGCCGAATGGCTCGGCGATGAACGCTACAGCGGCGATCGCGAACTGGAAGACCCGCTTGGCGCGGTGCAGATGGGACTGATCTACGTCAACCCGCAGGGCCCCAATGGCAATCCCGATCCACTCGCCTCGGCCCGCGACATCCGCGAGACTTTCGCGCGGATGGCGATGAATGACGAGGAAACCGTCGCGCTGACTGCGGGTGGCCATACCTTTGGCAAGGCCCATGGTGCGGCTCTCGAATCGCATTGCGGTCCGGCCCCCGAAGGCGCGCCGATCGAGGCACAGAGCATGGGCTGGCTCTCCACCAATGGCACCGGCAAGGGCGGCGATACCATCACCAGCGGCATCGAAGGCGCCTGGACTGCCAACCCGACCACGTGGGACAATGGCTATTTCGATGTCCTGTTCGGCTATGAGTGGGAACTGACCAAGAGCCCGGCAGGCGCGCACCAATGGACGCCCACTGCGGCCTCGAATGCGGTCCGCGCGCCCGCCGCGCATGATCCATCGCGGACCGAGCCGCTGCTGATGACCACCGCCGACATGGCCATGCGGATGGATCCGGCCTATGAGAAGATCTCGCGCCACTATCACGCTAACCCCGATGTCTTTGCTCAGGCCTTTGCCGAGGCGTGGTACAAACTGACCCATCGCGACATGGGTCCTTATGCGCGCTATCTTGGGGCAGAAGTCCCGGCGAGCTCGCGCATCTGGCAGGATCCGGTGCCGGTGGTCGATCACCCGTTGGTCGATGAAGCTGACGTTGCCGCGCTCAAAGCCAAAGTGCTGGCCGCGGGACTGTCGATCAGCCGCCTGGTCAAGACCGCCTGGGCCTCGGCCTCGACCTTCCGCGGCTCGGACATGCGCGGCGGTGCCAATGGCGCGCGCATCCGCCTGGCCCCGCAAAAGGATTGGGCAGTTAACGAGCCAGCCGAACTGGCCAAGGCGCTGGCGGCACTCGAAGGCGTGCAGGCCGGGTTCAATGCCTCGGCCAGCGGCGGCAAGCGCATCTCGCTGGCCGATCTGATAGTGCTGGCAGGCGGTGCGGCGGTGGAGGAAGCCGCGCGGCGCGGCGGCCACACCGTTACCGTGCCCTTCACCCCGGGCCGCACCGATGCCAGCGCGGACCAGACCGACGCCCATTCGTTTGCGGTGCTTGAGCCCAAGGCCGATGGCTTCCGCAACTATCTGGGCACTGCGCCTGGTCGCAGTGCAGAAGAATGGCTGGTCGACAAGGCCCAGCTGCTCGGCCTGACATCTCCGGAAATGACCGTGCTGGTCGGCGGATTGCGGGTGCTGGGCGCGAACAATGGCGGCTCGGCGCTGGGGGTCTTCACCGATCGCCCCGAAGTGTTGAGCAATGACTTCTTCGCCAACCTCCTCGCCGCGACGACCGCGATGAAGTGGGAGCCGGAGGGCGAGGATGTCTTCGTCGCCAAGGACCGGGCCACCGGGACCGCCAAATGGCGCGGCAGCCGGGTGGACCTGATCTTCGGCTCGCACTCGCAGCTGCGCGCGCTGGCCGAAGTCTATGCCAGCGCCGATGCAAGCGCAAAGTTCGTCGGCGATTTTGTCAAAGCCTGGACCAAGGTAATGAACGCAGATCGCTTCGACCTGGGCTAAACCAGACCCCAAACCCGGACCGGCCAACCGCCCCCCGTCCGGCCGGTCCGGGCAGAAGCCCCGCCCCCGGTGAATGCCGGGGGCGGGGTTTTTTGTGGGGTTGCGTTGCAGGCTGGTCGATCGGCGGAAAAGTCACGCCCCCGGCAGCTCCCCTCCCCGTCAGGCGTGAGGCAGCAAACGGTCCCGCAGCGCGCCAGGCGGGTTAGTTGATGAAACACATGCGCGGAAAGCCATTTCATTTTCAAATTCTCCTGGCCCCAAACGGACAAAAGCCGCGCTGACCGCCGCGGCTTTTTGAAAATGGAGGTACGCGGGCGAGGATGGCAGCTTCGGGCAGTGTAGGAAAATGGATTCATGCAGACTGACCCGATTGGCTATGCCGATGGCATGAATTGGCATAATTATGTCGGCAGCGATCCGGTTAATCGTGTACAGTCACAATTACGGCGACGTTGCGCAATTGCAGTAAATGCGCAAATCACCTAGTCACCCCGACTGCCCCCCCAGACAGGTGTCGCCATACCGCTGCTGCGGTTATCATAAAAATTGTGTCTCCCCGTCTCATACTGATTCTCGGTGATCAACTGAGTTTGAACCTATCCGCCTTGCGGGCAGGTGATCAGGCGGGTGATGTGGTGCTGATGGCCGAGGTGATGGCCGAGGCGAGCTATGTTCGCCACCACCAGAAAAAGCTCGCCTTCGTCTTTTCGGCCATGCGCCATTTTGCCGAGGAATTGCGGCAGGCGGGCTGGCAAGTCGATTATGTGCGGCTTGATGATCCGGGCAACAGCGGGACCCTGGATGGCGAAGTGCGCCGGGCGCTCGCGCGGCACGACTTGGCTAAGACGCTGATCACCGAACCCGGCGAATGGCGACTGATGGAGGCGATGCGCGGCTGGAACGCGGCGGAATTGCTGCCGGACGATCGCTATCTGGCCGATCGCCATGGTTTTGCGAAATGGGCGCAAGACCGCAAAAGCGTCCGCATGGAGCATTTCTATCGATTGATGCGGCGCAAGACCGGCCTGCTGATGGAGGGCGAGCAGCCCGCCGGTGGCCAATGGAACTTCGATGCAGACAACCGCAAGCCTGCGGCACACGGGCAGGTTTTGCCCGAGCCGCTGCGCTTCGCGCCCGATCCCATCACCCGTGAGGTGCTGGATCTGGTCGCCACCCGGTTCAGCGACCACTTCGGCGATCTAGAGCCCTTCTGGTTCGCCGTCACACGGGCCGAGGCCGAGGCGGCATTTGCCCATTTTCTGAAAGTCGGCCTGCCAGAGTTTGGCACCTATCAGGATGCGATGCTGCGCGGCCACAAGTTCCTGTGCCATGCGGTGGTATCAACCTACCTCAATGCCGGGTTGCTCGATCCGCTGGCGATGTGCCGCGCGGTCGAGGCGGAATGGGCGGCGGGCCGGGTGCCGCTCAACAGCGCTGAAGGGTTCATCCGCCAGGTGATCGGCTGGCGCGAGTTCATGCGCGGCTTTTATTGGTGGCGGATGCCCGGCTACGATGCCAGCAATGAACTGGATGCCCACCGCCCGCTGCCCGAATTCTACTGGAGCGCGGAAACCCCGATGGCCTGCTTGCGCGCCTGCATCACCCAGACCCGCGAAGAGGCCTATGCCCATCACATCCAGCGCCTGATGGTGACCGGCAATTTCGCGCTGCTGGCGGGGATCGATCCGCATGCGCTGCATGAATGGTATCTGGCGGTCTATGCCGACGCCTATGAATGGGTCGAACTGCCAAACGATCGGGATGAGCCAGTTTGCCGATGGCGGCCTGTTGGCCAGCAAGCCCTATGCCGCCAGCGGCGCCTATATCCACCGGATGAGCGATTATTGCGGCGACTGTGCCTATGATGTGAAAGCCAGGGAAGGCCCGAATGCCTGCCCGTTCAACCTGCTCTACTGGCACTTCATCGCCCGCCACCAAAAGCGCCTGTCGCGCAATCCGCGGATGGCGCAAATGATCCGCAACTGGGACCGCTTCAGCCCGGACAAGCAGGCGCAGCTAACCCGCGATGCCGAGGTTTTTCTCGCCGCCCTTGGCTGATCGGCAGCGATCCGAGCAATATCTGACCTGATTCCAATCGCGCGCCCATTTCTTGCGCCACGCGAACGGCCGGTTGCAGGCCAGGCAGATTTTGCCAGGCAAATCACCTTTGCGAACCATCTTAGTCATCGCCAAGCGCCTCGCTCACCATCGCGCGCAACGGCAGCCGCGCCTGAAGTTTCACCGCCAGCAGAGCCATGCCGCTGACCTTGCGTTGCAGGAACAGTGTCTCAGGCGGCGGGATAGCCAGGCCGCGCGGTCGGCCACGATGGTCTCGGCATGGCCGCGCAATCGTGCCACAAACGAGCGATCGGCAAAATCGAACAGGCCGGGGCGGCCCAGATGTTCCACCAGGATTTCGATCATACTATCAAGCGCGCGGGCGTGGTACTGCATGGTGCGGGGCGAAATGAACCCGGCCTCCTCCAGCGCCGCCGCCAGGCCTGCGCGATCCTCGGCCAGACCAGCCTGCATCAACCGGCGATAGGCCGCTACCGTTCCGGTCGGCACAGATCGTGCCGCGCCAAAATCGAGCAGTACGATCCGACCGGTATCGGCCTGCCAGCGGTAATTCGCAAAATTAGGATCGGTCTGCATGAAGCCGAACTCGAAGATCTCGCGCAGCACCAGCCCCAGCAGTGTCTCCATCGCCTTGTCGCGGATCGCTTGCGGCGCGCTGGCCAGCGCCTCGATCGGCTCGCCGCGCACAAAATCCATCACCAGAACGCGCTTGCCGCTCAGTTCGGGCAAGCCGGTCGGCACCACGAATGCATCGGCGCCAGCCAGCAACTCGCCATAGCGGTGCATCTGCTCCGCCTCGCGGAGGTAGTCGGCCTCCTCGTGCAACTGCCGCTTGGCCTCGGCCAGCAACGGAGCGATGTTCAACGAGGCGGGTAACAGCCCCGAAACGCGCAGCAGGGTCGAGACATTATCGACATCGGCATCGATGCTGTCGGCGACCCCCGGATACTGCACCTTGATCGCGATCACCCGCCCATCGGGCAAGATCGCGCGGTGCACCTGCCCGATCGAGGCGGCGGCAATCGGGGTGGCCTCAAACCGCACAAAGCGCCCCCGCCAGTCCGTGCCCCATTGCGCTGATAGCACCCGGCCGAGCTGGGCGGGCGGCATGAAGTGCGCGGCATCGCGCAGCCGGGCGAGGATAGTGGTGAGCTCTGCGGGCAGAACATCGCCCGCATCCATCGAGATCATCTGCCCCAGCTTCATTGCCGCGCCGCGCAGCCGCGAGAGCTGCTCGGTCACCCGCCGGGCGTTGGCCGGGGTCAGCAGCAGATCGGACAACTGCGGGCGCTCGCCCCGCGCCAGCCGCCGCATGCCCTCCGCCAGCACGCCGCTGGCCACGCCGCCGGCGAGTTGCCCAAAACCGGCTAGCCGCGAAAGCCTGGCGCTGGGGACTTTGCGGTAGCGCCCACCGCTCATCGCAGCCACGCCTGGAGTCGCGGGCGCAGCCGCAGAAATACCCGGTAAGCTGCATCCAGCGTGCGTCCGACCAGCGGCCAGCGCGCCACCAGCCCGAGCGGACGCAGAATTGGAATCGCGCGCCACATCGCGGCAAACGCCGGTGCGCCCGACAGCATCACCCCATCCTCCATGGCATGGAACCGGGCCAGCATGTCCGTCCGGTCGAGCGGGCAGGACACTGCAGGATCGGCGGCATCGATGAAACGGATCCGCCCCGCCCGATCGAGCCGCCGCATCAGCGCGATCTCGCGGGCGCACAGTGAGCAGGCACCATCGTGCCACACGGTGAGGCCCTTGGCTTCGCTACGCGCCGGTGCCGGTTGTGGAGTCCATTGCTGAGGCATTCAGCTAATTGCTTGCGCCTTGTTCGCAGCTTTGGCGACCTGCCCTTTCGGGAAAGCCGCCGGACCTGACCCAACGCTCAGCTTGTGGTGATGCAGAGCAGGCCGGTCACAGCTCGACAATCCGCAAGCGCAAGGCGTTGGTGATGACGCTGACCGAGGACAGGGCCATGGCCGCCGCCGCGATCGCGGGTGAGAGCATCCAGCCAAAGGCCGGGTAAAGCGTGCCCGCTGCGATCGGAATCCCCGCGACATTATAGGCAAAGGCAAACACCAGGTTCTGGCGGATATTGCGCATCACCGCGCGCGACAGCCGCCGCGCCCGCAAAATGCCGCCCAGATCGCCATGCAGCAAGGTCACACCTGCGCTTTCGATCGCGACATCGGCGCCGGCCCCCATCGCGATGCCAACCTCAGCCGCGGCGAGTGCTGGAGCATCATTGACCCCGTCCCCGGCCATCGCCACGCTGCGGCCTTCGGCTCGCAGCTTCTGGACAACGCTGGCCTTGTCTTCGGGCAAAACCTCGGCCCTGACATCGTCGATGCCGAGGCGCGCGGCAACCGCGAGTGCGGTGGTGCGATTGTCACCGGTCATCATGACAATCCGGATGCCATCGGCCTTCAGCTCACGCACCGCCTGGGCCGAGCTTGGCTTGATCGGATCGGCGATCCCCAACAGTCCGGTGAGCTGCCCATCGATGCTGGCGAAGATGGCGGTTGCGCCCTCGGCGCGCATTGCCTCGGCTGGCTCGTTCAGGGCCGTCGTGTCGATCTTTTGCTCGGCCATGAAGCGCGAGCCGCCAAGCAGGATGTGCTTGCCCAAAACCGTGCCGGTAACCCCGCGCCCAACCGGCGAATCGAAGTCGCTGGCCTGCTCCAGCACCAGCTTGCGCGTTTGCGCTGCGCGCACGATCGCATCACCCAGCGGATGCTCGCTACTGCGCTCAAGGCTTGCAGCGAGCCGCAGAACCTCGTTCTCGTCCCATCCATTGGCGGTGCGGATGGCGGTGACTGCCGGGCGTCCCTCGGTCAGGGTTCCGGTCTTGTCGATCACCAGCGTGTCGATCTTCTCGAACCGCTCGAGCGCTTCGGCGTTCTTGATCAGGACGCCGGCCTGCGCGCCGCGCCCGAC
>JANMKT010000076.1:0-10206 GCA_031372185.1 Novosphingobium sp. | reverse complement strand
GGTCAGCTTTGCCGCGATCGCGCGCGCAGTGCAACGGTTGCCGAAGGGCGAACTGGTTCGGTTTGGCGAGGAGGCGCGCCATGAAATCCTGCGCGAGGAAGATGGCGTGCGTGGCATGGCGCTGGCCGCTATCGATGATTTCCTTGATCGCAGCGCCCCAGTGGCTACCTGATCCGGGTAATGGCAACCCGGTTTGATTATATTGTTGTTGGTGCCGGAATTGCCGGAGCCTCGCTTGGCGCTGGTCTGGCACCGCATGGCACCGTCCTGCTGCTCGAAGCAGAAGCTGCGCCGGGCTATCATTCGACCGGGCGGTCTGCGGCTTTCTGGACCGAAAGTTATGGCGGTCCGGGGGTTGTGCCGCTGACATGTGCTTCGGGGCCGTTCCTGCGCGACAACGGCTTCCTTGCCGCGCGCGGGGCGCTGACCATCGCGCGGGCTGGAAACGAAGCAGCGCTGGGCCGCTTTGCCGAGCAGTTCACCGGGCTGGGAGTGCGGGTCGAAATCCTGGACCGGGACCGGTTGCTCACCCGCATTCCCGGGCTGCGCGATGATTGGACGCTGGGCGCGCTTGAGCCTGATTGCAGCGACATCGATGTTGCCGCACTGCATCAGCACTGGCTGGGTGATGCACGGCGGGGCGGGGCAGAGCTGCTGTGCGCGGCCCGGCTGGTCGCCGCGGAGGCCCACCCGGCAGGCTGGGATCTGACCTTGGCCGACGGCCGCCGCCTTGCCTGCGGGGTGCTGGTCAATGCCGCCGGAGCCTGGGCCGATAGCATTGCGCAACTGGCCGGGGTGCGCGCCATTGGGATCACCCCCTATCGCCGGACTGTGGCCCAGCTGCGCACCGCGCCCGCCCCGCCGGCCAATCTGCCACTGGTGCTCGATCTGGCCGAGCAGTTTTATTTCAAACCCGAAGCGGGCCGGTTGTGGCTCAGCCCGCATGACGAGACTGCCAGCCCGCCGTGCGATGCTGCGCCAGAAGAGCTTGATATTGCCACCGCCATCGCCCGCTTGGGCGAGGTGGTCGATTGGGAGATTGAGCAGGTTGAACACCGCTGGGCCGGGCTGCGCAGCTTTGCGCCGGATCGGCTTCCGGTTTATGGTTTCAACCCGGTCTGCCCGCGCTTTTTCTGGTTCGCCGGGCAGGGCGGGTTTGGGATCCAGACAGCGCCGGCTGCGGCCGATCTGGCGGTTGCACTGCTGACGGGATCAGGCGGCGGGGCAGTTGATCCAGCGCCTTACAGCCCTGAACGGTTTTGCTAGCGGATCAAGGATTTTGGGTTAGGTTGCACGCGAATCTAGCAAGGAGGATCTGGTTATGGCGCATCGTTTTGAAATCCGCAGCAACAAGAAGGGCGAGTTTGTCGCCTATTTCTGCTACAACAACGAAACGATCTTCTGGACCGAAGGCTATGCCAGCAAGGCCAGCGCGAAGAACGCGATTGAATCGATCAGGAAGAACGGCACGGGCGCCGAAACGGTCGATACGACCACGAGCTAAAGCGGCTTGCGTGAATTCTGAACATACCCTGCTCCCCCGTGAAGGCGGGGGCCTCAGGAGGCTGGACAGAACCGGTCGTTCGAGGCCTGAGGACCCCGCCTTCCGGCTGACGGCCGGAAGTTTATCCCGAGCTTGTCGAGGGGCGGGGACACACTATGCGTCAGATTTGACGCAGGCCGCCTCTAAAGCTTCAAAGCTGCGTCACTGGCCAGACGGTCGGCCCGCTCGTTTTCCGGGTGGCCGTCGTGGCCCTTGACCCAGATCCAGTCGATCCGGTGCGGTTTTGCCGCAGCTTGCAGTTCGATCCACAGATCGGAATTGAGCACCGGCTTTTTCTGGGAATTCTTCCAGCCGTTGTTCATCCAGCCGAAGATCCATTTGGTAATCCCGTCGATTACATAGCGGCTGTCGGTATGCAGCGCGACATGGCACGGTGATTTCAGCGCGCTCAGTGCCTTGATCACTGCAGTCATTTCCATCCGGTTGTTGGTGGTAGCGGGCTCGTGGCCGCTGATTTCCTTTTCGTGGCCGCCCATCCGCAAGACTGCGCCCCACCCGCCCGGGCCGGGATTGCCCTTGCAGGCCCCGTCGGTGAAAATCTCGACGCGTTTCATTGTCCGGTAAAAATCCCGGCATTGGCCGGATCGGCATAGAATTCATTTCGCCGGGCAAAGGCCATCGGATCCTTGCGGGTGACCAAAGCGCCAGCCGGGGTATTCATCCAGTCAAACGCGCGGGTCAGCGTAAACCGCAGCGCGGCACCGCGCGCCAGCAACGGCAGTGCGCTGCGTTCGGCAGCACTCAGCGGACGGATATTTTCATACCCAGCCAACAGTGCGGCGGAAAGATCGGGGCGAAAGCTGCTGCCGCTGGCATCGAAACACCAGGCAGCGTGGGTGACAGCCACGTCGTAAGCGGTCAGCTCATTGCAGGCGAAATAGAAGTCGATCAGCCCGGTGACGGTCTCGCCCAGCATCAACACATTGTCGGGAAACAGATCGGCATGGATTACCGAGCGGGGCAAATCGGTCGGCCACTGTGCACCCAGCAGCGGCAGTTCGCGCGCCACCACTGCCGCCAGCGCCGGATCGATCGAGGCAAGGCCATCGCTGCCGCAGGCCGCGGCCAGACGCTGCCATTCGGCCGGGCCTAATCCGTTGGGCCGGGTCCCGGCAAAGCTGGCTGCCGCTAGGTGCATCTGGGCCAGGGCCGCGCCCACCGCACGGGCTTGGCCTGCCGTCGGCTCGCTGACCGATACGCCCGGCAGGAACTCGATCAGCGCCACCGCCTTGCCACCCACAAACCGGAACGAGCGCCCGCCGCGATCATGGATGGTGCGCGGCACGGGGCAGCCGCTCATCGCGAGATGATCAAGCAGCCCGAGGAAGAACGGCAGGTCCGCCACTTCCATCCGCAATTCATACATCGTCAGGATGAAGCGTGCGCCGGAGTGATCGTTGCCCGTGGTTTCAATCAGCCAGTTGCTGTTGGAAACACCCTCGGCAATCCCCTTGGCCGAGCGCAGTTCGCCCACCTCATATTCGCTAATCAAGGCGCCAAGTGCCTCGGCACCGAGCTGGGTGTAGACCGCCATGCGCGGTTCAGTCGAGCAGCTGGCGGGGCAGCTTGAAGATCATATGTTCTTCGGCTGTCACGATCTGCTGTTCTGTCACGCTGCGAAATTCGGCGATCCGGTCCACCACTTCGCGGACCAGTGTTTCGGGAGCAGAAGCCCCGGCTGTAAGCCCCAGAATAGTCACCCCGTCCAGCCATTCGTCCGCGATCTCCGCGCCGCGCTGGATTAACCGGGCCTGAGCCCCGCAGCGCTCGGCCACTTCGACCAGCCGGACCGAGTTGGAGCTGTTGGGCGCGCCAATCACCAGCACCAGTTGGCACTTGGGCGCGATCTGTTTGACTGCCGCCTGCCGGTTGGAAGTGGCATAGCAGATGTCCTCTGCCTTGGGGCCGTTGATCCTGGGATAGCGCAACCGCAGCGCCGCGACGATTTCTGCGGTGTCGTCGACCGAAAGTGTGGTCTGGGTCAGGAACGCCAGCGGCGCATCGGCGGCAAAGGCGAGCGCAGCGACATCTTCTACTGTCTCGACCAGCGTTATGCTCCCCTCAGGCACCTGTCCGATCGTGCCGATTACCTCGGGATGACCCTTGTGGCCGATGAAGATGATATGCCGGCCAGCCTCGATCTGCCGTTCGGCCTGGCGGTGGACCTTGCTGACCAGCGGGCAGGTGGCATCGAGCCAGTTCAGCCCGCGCGCGGTGGCCGCTGCCGGTATTGACTTGGGTACGCCATGCGCACTGAATACCACCGGAGCGCCATCGGGCACTTCGTCCAGCTCTTCGACAAATATCGCGCCCTTCGCAAGCAATCCATCGACCACATAACGATTGTGGACGATTTCATGGCGGACATAGACCGGCATGTCATAGCGGGCGAGCGAGCGCTCGACGATCTCGATCGCGCGGTCTACTCCGGCGCAAAATCCGCGCGGTGCGGCGACCAGCAAAGTGATCGGGGGCTTTTCAGTCGATGGAAATGGCGCGTTCATGTTCGGGCCTCTAGCGCTTTGCTGCGCGCGCCGCTAGGGCAGGGCGCAGCTATTGCCAAGGAAGTCTCGATGATCGTTCGTACCCGCCTGCTTACCGCCGCTGTCGTCCTCGTCGGGCTCGCCGGCTGCCGCACGACTGGCGATATCGTTGTCGATGAAGGGGTTGGCATCACTTCGCTGCGCAGCGCCTGCCCGGCCGTGGGGATCCCCGATTTTACCGGCGACATTACCCTGTTCAGCGTTCCGGGCAGCACCGATGCCAATGCGGTGGATATTACCGCAACGATGACCAACGTCCGCAGTCAGTGCAATGAAACCGGCGAAAAGATCTTTGCCAGCAGCACATTCGATGTCCTCGCCCGGCGCACCGACACTCGCGGCAGCCGCCAGGTAACGCTGCCCTATTTCGTAACCGTATTGCGCGGCAGCTCAGCAGTGGTTTCCAAGCGGGTTGGCGCGGTGACGATCAATTTCGCCGATGGCCAGGATCGCGCCCAGGGCAGCGGCAAGGGCGCAAGCTATATTGATCGCACCGAGGCAACCTTGCCGGCCGATATCCGCGATCGGATTGCCCGCAAGCGCAAGGCCGGCGATACCGATGCGGCCACCGATCCGCTCTCGCAGCCCGAAGTAAAGGCGGCGGTTGCCCGCGCCAGCTTTGAACTGTTGCTCGGCTTCCAGCTGGATGAGCAGCAGCTGCGGTTCAACGCCACCAAGTAACCTCTGCCCGTGGGGCGGGCAAGGTTTGATTCTTGCCCAAAAACGGCTAACCGCGCCCCATGTCTGACAGTCTTACGCTTCACGCCGCATTTGCCGGCCATGTTTCCGCCGCACTCGATGCGCTTGAGGCCGCTGGCACCTTGCCAGCAGGCTTGGGCCGCGGGGCGGTTGCGGTCGAGCCACCGCGCGATCCTGCGCACGGCGATCTGTCGACCAACGCCGCGATGGTGCTGGCCAAGCCCGCCGGCCTGAACCCGCGCGCGCTGGCCGAGGCGCTGGTGGCTGAGCTGGCCAAGTTGCCCCAGGTGACCAGCGCCGAAATCGCCGGACCGGGGTTTATCAATCTGCGCCTGTCGGACCCCACCTGGCTTGACGAGCTGCGCGCGATTGCCGCGCTGGGCGATGATTACGGCCGTTCTACCTTGGGCGGCGGGGCCACCGTGAATGTCGAATATGTCTCGGCCAACCCGACCGGACCGATGCACATGGGGCACTGCCGGGGCGCGGTAGTGGGCGACGCTTTGGCGACCTTGCTTGAGTATTCCGGGCACAAGGTGGTCCGCGAATATTATGTCAATGACGCCGGAGGCCAGGTCGATGTCCTCGCCCGCTCGGTCCAGCTGCGCTACCGCGAGGCGCTTGGCGAAGCTGTCGAGATCCCGGCAGGGTTCTATCCGGGTGACTATCTGGTCCCGATCAGCGAAGCCTTGGCCGCCGAATTTGGTGATCGCTATGCCAGCGCAGCGGAAGGCGAGTGGCGGATCCTGTTCCGCACCCGCGCGGTTGCCGCGATGATGGTGATGATCCGGGATGATCTGGCGCTGCTGGGGATCAGGCACGATCTGTTTTCCTCCGAGGCAGAGCTGCAAGCGGCGGGCAAGCCGGCCGAGGCCGAGGCCTGGCTGCGGACACATGATCTGGTTTATGATGGCTTGCTCGAAGCGCCCAAGGGCAAGACCCTGGAAGATTGGGAGCCGGTGGCGCTGCCGCTGTTCCGTTCGACCAAATTCGGCGACGATCAGGATCGCCCGATCAAGAAATCTGACGGCAGCTGGACTTATTTCGGGGCCGATCTCGCCTATCATTTCCAGAAGGCCCAAAGCGCCGATGCGCTGGTCGATATCTGGGGTGCGGACCATGCCGGCACGGTCAAGCGGATCAAGGCGGCGGTCGCCGCGCTGACCCAGGTTGGCGGCAAATCGATTCCGTTCGAGGTCAAGCTGGTCCAGATGGTCCAGCTGCTGCGCGATGGCGAGCCGGTCAAAATGTCCAAGCGGTCTGGCAGTTTCGTGACGCTGGCCGATGTGGTCCGCGAGGTTGGCAAGGATGTGGTCCGCTTCACCATGCTGACCCGCAAGCCCGAAGCGCAGATGGATTTCGATTTCGCCAAGGTGGTCGAAGCCTCGAAGGACAATCCGGTGTTCTATGTGCAATATGCCCATGCCCGGATCCGCTCGACCATGCGCAAGGCTGCGCTCGAAGGGCTTGGCCCTGATTCCGCCGCACTGGAACTGCTGGGCGAGGAGGAGCTGGCGCTGGTCAAGCTGGCCGCGCAGTTCCCCCGGCTGGTCGAAGCAGCTGCAGCTGCGCGTGAGCCCCACCGGGTCGCTTTCTTCCTCTATGACCTGGCCGCTGCGCTGCACAGTTACTGGAATCTGGGCAATGAGCGGCCGGAAAAACGCTTTATCGTGGCACAAGACGGTAAACTGACCGGGGCAAGGCTTTTCCTCGGCCAGCAAATCGGGCAACTTATCCATAACGGACTGGCGCTGCTTGGCGTCGAGGCAGTAGAGGAAATGTGATCATGGCGGGGATTGATCAAACGGGCGGGGATAATGGCCGGGTTGAAGGGGGCGAACCCGACGCCTGGGATGCAAGCGATGCCGAGCCGCTGGAGACTGAGCGCCTGGCCCTCAACGACGAGGAGGAACGCTTGCCCTGGCTCGAATCGGGCGACGATGACGACGAGGAATCGGCCGGCGTCGATAGTCGGCGGATGGCCGGCTTCTTGCTTGCCGGATTGATTCCACTGGCGGCAATCGTTGGCGGAATCTGGTGGGCGACGCATCGCAGCACCGATCCTGCGCTGGTCGCCGATGGTAGCGTGATTGCCGCTCCTCAAACTCCGGCGAGCGAAAAGCCCAAGGATCCCGGCGGCAAAACCTTTGACGGCACCGGCGACACCAGCTTTGCGGTTTCCGAAGGACAGACGCGGCAGGCCCATCTGGGCGGCGATGCCCCCAGCGCGGCGGCGAAACCGGCGGCTGAGCCTGTTTCTGCGCTTGTGGCCAAGCCCGCCCCGGCAGCGACTGCTGCTGCCGCGATCGGGGTTGGCGTGCAGATTGGCGCGTTCTCCACCAATACTGCGGCCGAAGCAGCCTGGACCAAGCTTGTCCAGCAGCACAGCGCGCTGGCGGGCGTGCGCCACCGCGTGCTCCCGGGCAGCGCCGATATCGGCACGGTCTATCGCCTGCAAGCGGTGCCCGGCGATGCCGCTGCAGCCAATGCGCTGTGCGGCAAGCTCAAGGCGGGCGGGCTTTCCTGCCAGATCAAGTAGGGCTTGAAGGGCTGCTCGCGCCAGCGGTGAGTGCAATCGCATGTGAAGGTAAGCAAGGGAAGTTTTGTTCGCGCAGAGACGCAGAGACGCAGAGGAATTGCAGCTCCGCAGGACAATCTGAGCTTCAAACCTTCAAGATCCAACGGAGGGAGGGCTTCGCCCTCGGCAGACCCCTCTGCGTCTCTGCGTGAACCATTTCTTCGCTTGCCTCATAATAGCCAGCCATATGCGATTGCTCTGCTGCATAAGCGGGGGCAGGGCTTCGCAATCCACACTCCCGATCACGCCAGTGCTTGCGAAAGCTGCGGATTGCTGCGATTTCCCTTATCATGACACCCGCGATCTTCGGCCTTTCCGCAACTGTGCTGAGCGTGGACGAACGCGCCTTTTTCCGCGATGCCGATCCGGCGGGCTACATCATTTTTGGCCGTAATGTTGAGACCCGCGCCCAGCTGCGCGCGTTAACTGACAGCTTGCGGGATATTCACGGCCGCGAGCAGCTGTTGATCAGCATCGATCAGGAAGGTGGCCGGGTCGCGCGGATGAAGCCGCCGGAATGGACCGCGTTCCCCAGCGGTGAAGCGTTTGACCGGCTCTATGACCTGGCCCCGGCCAGCGCGATCGAGGCAGCCCGCGCCAATGCCGAGGCGCTGGGCCATGATCTGGCCGAGGTTGGAATTACCGTGGATCATGCGCCGCTGCTCGATGTCCGGCAGGTGGGGGCCAACAATGTGATCGGCAACCGGGCCTTGGGATCCGAGCCGCTGCGGGTGGCGGCGCTGGGCCGCGCAGTGCTCGATGGGTTGGCCCGCGCTGGAGTGGCCGGGACGATCAAACATATGCCGGGCCACGGCCGCACCACCACCGATACGCATAAGGCGATGCCCACTGTTACCGCCAGCCAGGCCGAGCTGGAGGCTGATTTGGCCCCGTTTCGCAGCCTCGCCGACACGCCGATCGGGATGACCGGGCATTTGCTGTTCACCGCCTGGGATACGGAAAATCCCGCAACGCTCTCACCCTATGTGATCGCGGAAGTGATCCGCCGCCAGATTGGCTTTGACGGGCTGCTGCTGACCGATGATCTTGATATGGAGGCGCTGAGTGGCAGCGTGCCCGAACGGGCAGCGCGGGCGGTTGCGGCGGGCTGCGATATTGCGCTCAACTGCTGGGCGCGGATGGATGATATGGTCGGGATCTGCAATTTGCTGCCCGCCATGCCCGCCACAACTCATGAGCGGCTCAATCGCGCGCTGGCGAGCATCACGACCAGCCACCACCCGCTCAGCGACAGGCCCGCATTGATCGCCAAGCGCGATGCTCTGCTCGCACTGGTGCAAGCATGAGCGAGCTGAACTTGCCCAACGACCGCACTTTGGACGACGAGGACTGGGAAGGCCCCGCCACTGGGGGAAACGATGACGCTGCGCTATACCTTGAGCTTGATGGCTGGGAAGGCCCGCTCGATCTGCTGCTCGATCTGGCGCGGCGGCAGAAGGTTGATCTGCGGACGATTTCGATCCTTGGCCTGGTCGATCAATATCTCAGCTACATCGAACGGGCCGAAGCGCTGCGGCTGGAACTGGCGGCGGACTACCTCGTCATGGCAGCCTGGCTGGCCTACCTCAAATCGGCGCTGTTGCTGCCGCGCGAAGAGCAGGAAGATCCCAGCCCCGAGGAGCTGGCGCTGCGGCTGCAACTGCGGCTCCAGCGGCTGGGTGCGATGCGCGAGGCGGCGGCGCGGCTGATGGCGCGTGATCGCCTCGGCCGCGATGTGTTCTCGCGCGGTGCGCCCGAAGGCTTGCGGACCGATCGCAAGAACCGTTGGCAATGCGATTGGTTCGCGCTGGTGCAGGCTTACGGCCAGGTCAAGGCGCGGATGGTGCCGGTGGTCCACATGGTCCGCGACCGGATGGTGATGACGCTCGACAGCGCGTTGACCCGGCTCTCGGCGATGCTGGGCGTCAAGTTGGTGTGGATGGAATTGCAGGAATTTTTGCCTGCCGATGCTGATCCGCGCTTGCGCCGCTCTGCGCTCGCCTCCGGTTTTGTCGCGGCGCTGGAACTGGCCCGGACCGGCAAGGCAGAGCTGGCGCAGGACGAGATTTTTGGCCCGCTGATGCTCCGCGGGGTGCGCAAGTGAATCGCCCTGATGAACTGGTCCGCGCGGTTGAGGCAACGCTGTTCGCCGCTGAAGAACCGATGAGCGCGGAGAGTATTTCCGCGCATCTTGGCGGGGCCGAGGTTAAATCCGCGCTGGCCGCGCTTGCCGAGCATTATGCGGGGCGCGGGATTGAGCTGGTCGAGCGCGGCAAGTGCTGGCACTTTCAGACCGCTCCCGATCTGGCGCATCTGCTCCGCCGGACCCGCGAGGACAGCCGCCGCCTGTCGCGCGCAGCCACCGAAGTGCTGGCGATCGTTGCCTATCACGAGCCGGTCAGCCGCGCCGAGATCGAGGCGATTCGCGGGGTTCAGACCGCCAAGGGCACCCTCGATGTGCTGCTGGAAGCAGGCTGGGTGCGGATTGCCGGACGACGCGAAGTTCCGGGTCGGCCAGTAATTTTCGCCACCACGCCCGCATTTCTGACCCATTTCGGGCTCGAAAGCCGCCGCGATCTGCCCGGCATCGATGAACTGCGCGCCGCCGGGCTGCTCGATCCGGTCGAGGACGCGCTGGCTGCGGCGATGGAGGTCGTGGGAGAGGCTGAAGATGAGCCCACTTAGGCTCAGGACCTGTTAACCGCACCTTCGAGGCGGCAAAATGGCGAACATATCGGGCGGAAATGCGCGCCGTTAAGACTGGACGTCTTTGCAAGCGTATTTCTGTTCGAGATGGAAGCCATTTTGCCGTCCAAGCGGAT
>JANMKT010000023.1:0-7968 GCA_031372185.1 Novosphingobium sp. | reverse complement strand
TCCAAGCGGATTTGACCAAAATGGCCCATCGCAGCGTTGGATAGGCTTGAAATAGAATAACTATTCCCGCACCTATCCGCCTCGCGCTGGACCATTTTGCTTCAAACCTCGATGGCGCGGTTAACAGGTCCTGACCTTAGGGCAAGCAAACTTGGGCGAGCGATTGCGCGAGCCCGTCGCGCTTCGACAAGCTCGGGATGAGCGGACGTTTTTTGCAAGACGCGCGCTGACGGTTGAGGCTTTTGCCAAGCCCGGCTATCGCAGGCTGGTGAAGCCCTATTCGATCACCCTTGTCCTCGCTGGCGGCCTGGTCACAGCCGTGCTTGCAGCTGCCAGCACAGTCGCGCATGGGCCGCAGCTGATCGCCGGGCTAGAGCAATCCTCTGAAACAGCGCTGGCCGGAACCGGGGTGCGCGCGGCTTTTCGTGATCGCAATGGCTGGCTGACCCGCCATCCCACGCTGATCGGCGGTTCGGCGCTGTCCGATCCCGTGCGGGCCCGCGTCGCCGCCACCGTGGCAGTATTGCCGGGGGTGGGCGGGGTCCACTGGCAAGTCACCCGCGCGCGGACCGCATTGGCGGATGCGGCTGGCGTGCCGGCCTCGCTTCATTGCCAGCAAGCCGTCGAAGGCATCCTCAAAGCCCGTACGATCCGCTTTGCCGAGGCAAGCGCGGCGATCGATCCGGCCAGCAACGAGGTGCTGGACGAGGTGGCCGCCGCGCTGCGCCCTTGCGTGGGCAGCATCATTGCCATCTCTGGTCACACCGATACGGGTGGAGATCCGCGCGGCAATGTCGCGCTGTCGCGCGCCCGCGCCGAGGCAGTCCAGGCGGCACTGGAGCAGCGCGGCATTCCCGCCGATGGCCTGCGTGCGCAGGGCATGGGGGCCGAGCTTCCGGTCGAGGGGCTGGACCCGGCAGACGCTGCCAATCGCCGGATCGAATTCTCGGTCATCACTTCGGTTCCGCTGCAACCGACCCCGGTCGACACGCCGGGGCCGGGTTAGGGATTATTGCTATGCCGCTGTGGCTTGAAATTTTGGCACTGATGCTGCTGACCTATGGGCTCGGCTTTGCGATTGGCTGGGCAATATGGAGGCAACGATCATGATGGATATGGTTCAGACAAACTGGCTGGCCTTTGCCCTGGCGCTGATTATCGGCCTGCTGGTGGCCTGGTGGCTGTTTGGCCGGGCTTCCACCGCCGCCAAGCGGGACTACAAGCCAGATGTGCTGGATGAAGGTGCTGCGCCTGCGTCGCGCAATCAGGCCCTGATCGACGCAGCGCCTGCGGCGGCGATCATCACACCGCCGCCGATGTCTGGTGCGATGGGCGGCTTGGGTGAGCTGATTGCGGTGGGCGCGCAGGATGTGGTGGAGGAAGCCGCCGCATCCGTCCCAACCGGCGACGATCTCGCGAAAATCAAAGGCGTCGGCCCCAAGCTGGTCGCGCTGCTCGGCTCGCTCGGCGTCACCAGATTCGCCCAGATCGCGGCGTGGAGCGATGCGGATATTGCCGAAGTGGATGCGAAGCTGGGGACATTCGCGGGCCGGATTGAGCGGGACAGCTGGGTGGAACAGTGCAAATTGCTGGCGGCCGGGGACAAGGCCGGGTTTGAGGGCAAGTTCGGGAAGTTGTGAGAGTTCAGGCCAGTCACGCCGCGCGCGGTACAATCCGGTCAAGTTCACCATTGAGTGCGCGTTTTGCTTCGAGCAGTTCGTAGTCGTCTTGCAAGCCGAGGAAGAACCCTTCGGACATGCGGAAATAGCGGGCTAGGCGAAGATCAAGCTCGGCATCCATCGGCCTGGTCCCGGCAATCACCTCGCGCAGGCGCGCGGGCGCGATGGCCAGAAAGGATGCCAGGGCTTCCTCCGTCAGGCCAAGCGGGTCCATGAATTCCAAGGCCAGCAATTCCCCGGCATGGCTGTTGTGCAGCCACTCGGGATCAGTGGTAATCGGCGATTTCGACATCGTATGCGTTTCCGTCATTCCCGAGCGAAGATAATGAAAAAACACGGCACTTCAATTTTCCGAATTTGAAAAATTCCCTATTGATGGAAAAAACTCGATTCGTTCAATTGATGCCCCAAGCATCTCCACCTCAGCCTCTATTTTCTCATCATTTTCGTGCGAGGTGAGTACCGTGTAGGAAAAGTTTGCAAGTCGAACATGCTTTGGCGGGACAAAACTACCTACGTACCACCAATACATCGTAATTGGCGTGCCATCCTCGCTGGTGTGAATGATTTGGCTTGCTATCGCATTGCCATTCTCTAGCCGCCGGATCACGCTTGCCTCGACGCCTTTTATGCCTTCGAGTAACGCAACTGGTTCATTCGCACCAAGTTTCCGTGGCGATTCTGCTGTGATCACGTCGAGGCGGAGTGTTCCAGAATTTGGTCCATTTCCAAAAAACATTCCACCGCGTTCGGAGCCATACTCTTCCATCCAGTCTTTGGGGATTTGGAACTTCACCAGGCCGCCACGATAGACGATTTCTTTCATCTCAACCTCGACCGAAGCTGCGCTGCACGCGGCGGTAGTTATGCCGAAAAGCGGGAGTATCGCTTTCATGCGTTTAATTCCCATAATCTATTCCCCCAACACCCGCACCCCGGCCCAGACCCCCTTCGCCTTTGCCGCGAACCGCGCATCGCAGGTCACCAGATCGCACCCCAGCTCCATCGCCAGCGCGAGGTAGATGCAGTCCTTGAGCGGGTGGCCGAGATCAAGGGCAAGGTCGGCGGCTCTTGCCAGTTTTTCCGGGCCTTGTCTGACTATCTCCAGCGAGCCATCCGAGCAGAAATTCACCAATTCGCCAACCGCCCGCCGCATCATTCCGGCGTTTGGCTTATCCATATTACCTTCTCGAACCAGGGTGGCGGTGACTTCGATGCCGAAGAGTTCCGGAACGCCTATCTGACCAACAAACTCTTCTAAAAGTTCGCCTGCTAGATCGGAATCCGTTTCCTCCAGAAACCATTTCACCGCCAGACTTGCATCGATGACGATCATTCCTCGTCACGCACAGCGCGAATCAGCGAGACGGCATCTTCGCCTGAACGCATCTTGATCGGATTGTTCTGACGGAAAGCCTTCAAATCAGCAGCTATCTTCGCACCCTTCCGCCTGCGGGCATATTCAGCGATCAATGCGCGCAACTCTTCTGAGATAGAGCGCCCATTTTCCGCTGCGCCTTCGCTGAGGTAAGCATAATCCTTGTCATCTACCTTGCGTGCAGTTGCGGTTGCCATTGCAATTCTCCTTCAAGGAAATTTGCTAGCATAATTTGTGAAAAACTGCAAGCACTACCGCCCCCACTTCTTCTGCGATTTCCCGAACCGCGTCTTGCGCGTCCCCGGCTTGCCCTCGTTGCTACGCCCCACAATCGGCGCGCGTTTTTCGCCGTCGGGGATGCCGAGTTCGTCTGCCTCCAAGCGCCGGATTTCATCGCGCAGCCTGCCGGCTTCCTCGAACTCCAGATCAGCTGCCGCATTGCGCATGCGTTTTTCCAGATCCTCGATGTAGCCGCGCAGATTATGCCCGACCAGATTGTTCCGCGTATCGTCTTCGAGTTCGACCAGCACCGAATCCCGGCTCGCCGTATGCGCGACGATATCCTGGATGCCGCGCTTGATGCTTTCGGGGGTGATGTTGTTCGCCACATTGAACGCGTGCTGCTTTTCGCGGCGGCGATCGGTTTCCGCGATCGCGCGTTCCATGCTGCCGGTCATCCGGTCGGCATAGAGGATCACCCGGCCATCGACATTGCGCGCGGCCCGGCCAATGGTCTGGATCAGGCTGGTTTCCGAGCGCAGGAAGCCTTCCTTGTCGGCGTCCAGGATGCACACCAGCCCGCATTCGGGGATATCCAGCCCCTCGCGCAGCAAATTGATCCCCACCAGCACATCATAGACACCAAGCCGCAGATCGCGGATCAGTTCGATCCGCTCAAGCGTCTCGACGTCCGAATGCATATAGCGCACCCGAAGCCCCGCTTCGTGCATGAACTCGGTCAGGTCCTCGGCCATCCGCTTGGTCAGGGTGGTGACGAGGGTGCGGTAACCGACGGCGGCAACCTGGCGGCATTGCGCGATGCAATCCTGGACCTGATCCTCGACCGGGCGGATTTCCACCGGCGGATCGATCAGCCCGGTCGGACGGATCACCTGTTCGGCAAACACCCCGCCCGATTGCTCCATCTCCCAGCTGCCCGGCGTGGCTGAAACCGCCACGGTCTGCGGGCGCATCGCATCCCATTCGTTAAACCTCAACGGCCGGTTATCGATGCAGCTGGGCAGGCGAAAGCCATATTCGGCGAGCGTAATCTTGCGGCGGTGATCGCCTTTGGACATCGCGCCGATCTGCGGCACCGTCTGGTGGCTTTCATCAACGAACAGCAGCGCATTTTCGGGTAGATATTCGAACAGGGTCGGCGGGGGCTCACCCGGCAGGCGGCCGGTGAGGAACCGGCTGTAGTTTTCGATCCCGGCGCAGCTGCCGGTGGCGGCGATCATTTCCAGATCGAAATTGGTCCGCTGTTCGAGCCGCTGGTGTTCGAGCAGCTTGCCCTCGGCCTCCAGCTCTTTCAGCCGCTCGGCCAGTTCAAACCGGATCGCATCGGCGGCCTGCTTCATGGTCGGGCCGGGGGTGACATAGTGCGAATTGGCATAGACCCGCACCGTATCCAGGCTCGCGCCCTTTTTGCCGGTCAACGGATCGAACTCGGCTATTTCCTCGATATCGTCGCCGAAGAAGCTGATCCGCCAGGCCATATCCTCGTAGTGACTGGGGTAGATCTCCAGATTATCGCCGCGCACCCGGAAATTACCGCGCTGAAAGGCGGCGTCATTGCGTTTGTATTGCAGCGCGACCAGCTTGCGGATGAGCTCGCGCTGGTCCTGGCTGGTGCCCTTTTTGAGGTCAAAGATCATCGCCGAATATGTCTCGACCGAGCCGATCCCGTAGATGCAGGATACCGAGGCGACGATGATCACGTCGTCACGTTCGAGCAGCGAACGGGTGGCCGAATGGCGCATCCGGTCAATCGCCTCGTTCACCGAGCTTTCCTTTTCGATGTAGGTATCGCTGCGCGGGACATAGGCTTCGGGCTGGTAGTAATCGTAATAGGATACGAAAAACTCGACCGCATTGTCCGGGAAAAAGCTTTTGAATTCGCCATAGAGCTGCGCCGCCAGGATCTTGTTGGGGGCGAGGATCAGCGCCGGGCGTTGCAGCAGCTCAATCACCTTGGCCATGGTGAAAGTCTTGCCGCTACCGGTAACGCCCAGCAACACCTGGGTGCGATCATCCGCGTCAATTCCGGCGATCAGATCGGCAATCGCGGTCGGCTGGTCGCCCGCCGGCTGATATTCCGATTGCAGCACGAAAGCCCGCGCAGCTTCCGCCTTTTCGGGGCGCTGCGGCTTGTGCGGCACGAATGCGCCGGAAGTATCGGGCTCGGCAAGGCCCCGGCGGATGACGAGTTCGGACATCGCTCAGCTATGGAGAACAAACCGCGTCCGTGCAATCAGGATTGGCAGGGCGGGCGGATATCTTGCTTGGCCTTAACTGGCCTCAGCGGCGATCATCATGCTTAGCGTGTGACGAAACCTGAGGGGGCCGGCGTCGGACGCGATCGAGATGAATTTATCGCCGCAGCTGTCCATCCCTTGTTGCACCGCGTTCAGGACTTCAAGATCTTCGGAGAAAGCGGCGAGCACCGCTTGCGACATTTCTTCAGACAGCGCGGCATCGTCAGGCCGGATGTTGCGCAGCTGGAACCAGTAATAGCGGCTGCGGCCATCATCCTCGGGCGTGATGAAGTTATATGAATCCATCAGGAAACTGGTGGCCGGATCGGGGGTTTCATCGAAACCGCCTTTGCCTGCCGGCACGAATACCGCTTTGATTACTGCATTGGCCGGATAGCGCACTTCATAGTGCTGCAAGCGATCGGCGTTTCCGGAAAATGGCACCAGGCCTGCGTAAAACGGCGCAACCGGGGCATCCTTGATCCAGCGCGAAACAGTCATCCCATCGGAGTGGGCGCGGGTTTGCATCGGCACAGCTGCGCACGACGCGTCGCCAAAACTGCTGCGATGGACCCATGCAACATGCGAAGGATCAAGCAGATTGTCGGTGATATAAAGGTAGTTGCAATCATAAACCAGCGCGGGGCCACGATTATAGCCCCATGCCGGATCGCCCCAGTTCTCTACCGCAACGATTTTCCCGGTATCGGCTGCAGCAGCATCACCCATCCAGATCCAGACCAGCCCATAGCGTTCTTCGACCGGAAAGCTGCGGATGTGTGCGCCATCCGGAACGCCGGCCTGGCATGGCACTTTGACGCATTGGCCATCGGGGGCAAATGTCAGGCCGTGATAGCCGCAAGAGAGCAGATCGCCAGCAACCCGTCCCTTTGCCAGGGGCATCCGGCGGTGCGGGCACAGGCCGTCCAAAGCGGCAACAGCACGATCGGCACGGCGATAGAGCACCACGCGCTCGCCAATGATCGTGCGTTCGATCGGGGACGAGCTGATCTCGTCATTCCAGGCGGCAACATACCAAGCATTTTTTAGCATCTTGCTTCCTTTGATAGCAAATCTACTGAGGACGCCCCGTGAGATGCAAGGAGTATTTTGGCAATCAACATTGGCATCGGCGGTGCGCGGATGATAGGCTGGTTTTTCTACCAACTTGGGGAGCTTCCATGCGTTTCACCACTGCCTTGCCGCTGTTCGCCGCCATCGCACTGGCCGGGTGCAACAAGGAGCCCGAGGGACCCAAGACCGCCGAGCAGGTCAAGACGGAGGCCAGCGCGCTGATCAAGCCGCTGCCGGGCCAATATCGGACGACCATGAAGATCATCAATTTTGCCATTCCCGGAATGCCCGCAGACAAGGCGGCGCAGATGAAGGGGATGTTTTCGGCCAGCGGCAAAAGCACTGAATTCTGCCTCTCGCCAGCCGATGCCGACAAGGGCTTTGAAGAGTTTTCCAAGCGGATGGCGCAAGGCAAATGCAGCTTCGATCAGTTCACCACCACGGCGGGCACGCTCGATGCGAAGATGACCTGCCAGACCGGAAAGGGCATGACCGGAACCTATCAGATGCACGGCAGCTTCTCCTCCACTGGCTCGAAAATGGCGATGAAGGTCAACCAGTCGGCAGCGGGCCTGCCGGGCGGCGGGATGATGATGGAGGCTGAGGTAAACAACGAGCGGATCGGCGATTGCCGCTGATGCCGGTGTTTGATTTCACCTGCGCGATTGTCCGCACGCCGGGTGCCAGTGTGATCGGCGGCTTGCGCGCAGGCGGCGGGCCTGATCCCGCGCTCAGTGGGATCATGGCCGAACATGCCGGCTATGTCGCGGCGCTGGCAGCGGCCGGACTGGCGGTCACGACCCTGCCGCCGCTGGAAGAATTCCCCGACGCGATCTTTGTCGAGGATCCGGCGCTGGTCTTTCCCGAAGCCGCGATCCTGCTGCGCCCCGGCACGGTGAGCCGTGAGGGCGAGGGGGTGTTTCTGCGCCCCGCGCTGGAAGCGGTATTCGAAACGGTGCTGGAATTGCCGCACGGGTTTGCCGATGGCGGTGATGTGCTGGCGATGGCGGACACGGTGTTCATCGGGCTGTCTGCGCGGACCGACCGGGCCGGAGCCGAGGCGCTGGCCGGATTGCTGGGCCGGATCGGGCGTAAGGCAGTGATCGCCGAAACCCCCGCCAGCGTCCTCCACCTCAAAACCGCCTCGTCGATCATCGATGAGGACACGATCCTGGCAACTGCCGACCTTGCCGCCTCGGGCGTGTTTGCCGGCTACCGGGTGCTGGTGGTGCCAGCGGGCGAAGAGAGCGGGGCCAATGTGCTGCGCGCCAACGATACCATTCTAGCAGGAAGCCGTTCTCCGCGCATCCTTGACTTGCTCGATGGCCACGGTGCGCGGCTGACAGTGCTGGCCAATGCC
>JANMKT010000105.1:0-16081 GCA_031372185.1 Novosphingobium sp. | reverse complement strand
CGCCGCAGTGTTGGCCGGTGAAAGCAGGGCCGACGGCGGATCCCAGCCGGTTCGGGCCGGATCGCCGTTTGCAGCGCGCTGCTGCCAGTCTGCCGGGCAGTGCTGGGCCAGTAATTCATAAGACAGCGAGACAATCGGGGCAAAACCGGCGACCTTGCAGCGGGTGAAGAAATCACTGTGCCAGGCCCGCGCCGGGGTGCACAGCGGTTCGCCGCTGGCGGCAGGAAGAAACTCTGCGCCACTTGCGGCGAGCCGCATGAAGTGACTCATCCCGACATAATGGAGGATGCTGCCGCGATAACCGAGCTGGCGCGTATTGCGGATCAAGCGCGCCGGGGTCTGGTTGCAACCATCGTCATAGGCGGTTGCCATGGCCAGCCCGTGCGGCGGCACAATCACATCGCCAATCGGCAGCAGCGCGCCGCGCCCGTCGCAGGCGATTGCGCTAAGCTCGACCCAGCCTTCGACGGTGGTGGCGAGCGGCACGGTGCTATTTGCCACATAGCCCGGTGCGACCAGCGAGATGAACATCCGCTCGATTGCCGCAGGATAGACTGGATCGGCCTGGGCGGGGAGGAGAAACCCGCCCGACAGCGCCGAAAAGGGCAGGGTGATCTGTGCGTCTGTGGGTGTACCGGTGGCATAGTTCCACAGCCGGACATACCAGCTGCGTGCGGTCCCGGCAGCATCGCGGCCCTCGATCGTCAGGGTCGGGCCATTAACCGCATTGAGCGCCAGAATCCCGCCCGAACGCCAGCGGAAGCGCAGCGTGGCGCGCGCATAATCGCGGTTCGTCTCATAGGCGAGCAGCGGGTGATCAAACCGGTCCACACTGTCCCAGATCAGCCCGGCAAGATCGCCCTGGCGCAGGAATGTCGCATCGACGCGCAGCGCATCGGGGGCCGTGGTGACAACCGAGGCCACCATCGGACGCGGGAAATTGACGGTCCAGAAGCGCGGATCAAAGCGTTGAATCCAGTCGCTGTCCTGCCCTTCACGCCGCGAGGCGAGCCAGAAAGCCATGAGATATCCCTTTATTGCAGGTTCAATATTCGCTGAGCGCACGGCGCACCGCGCTGGCGATCTGGCGGGATGAGCGTTGCAATGCCTGCGGGGCGCTGGTGCCGCTTGGCGCAGCAATGGTGATCGAAACTTTCACATCGCGCCGTGCGCTGCCGGTGCCTGCGTTGGCCTCGATCCGGCCGGCGCTGGTTGGCATGAACAGCTCTGGCCCGCGTTCGCCGACCAGATAACCCCGCCCGGGCGAGACTGGCCCGCCAGTGGCGCGGCCGGGAAGCCCAAGGACCGAACCAAGCAGGCCTGCGAAATTGAGGATCCCACCCGAGCCGCCCGAGCCGCCGCCGCCTGAACCAAACAGCCCTTGCAGCGCCTGCGCCGCGATTTGATCGAGCACGTTGAAGGCAATTTGCTTGAGGTCTTCAAAGCCCAGGCTGCCTTTGCGGATCGCGCTCAGCAGGCCGCGCTCCAGCACCGTGCCAGCGCGGGCAAAGCCATCGACCAGCGTGCCATCGAAAGTGCCGCGCATCGCGGCGACATCGCTGGCAAAGCCTTGCGTATTGGCCCGTACATCGATCAGCAGGCTGTCTACCGGGTCAGTCATGGTCACGCTCCATCAGGCGGGTTAGATCGGTGCGGGAAAGCGGGATACTCTGCCCACCATCGGGGATGAGGATCGCGGCGAGTTCGGCCGGGGTCGCGCGCCAGAATTCGTCCGGACGCCAGCCCAAAGCGCGGGCTGCCAGCCCGGCGAGCCGCAGCGCACCGGGGCCGAACCGCTCCGCGCTCATTGAGCAGGGGTCGCTCATGCAGCAGGTCCAGCCTCGCCCTGAAGGATCTGGCCGAGCAGGACCCGCAAGGGCTTGGCCGCTGCGGCAAGGCCGAGCCGGGCCACTGCCTCGCCAACCATTTCGCGGGTCAGACCGGCGCGGACCTCAAGGCAGTGCCAGAACAGCGTGGCCATTTCGGCCAGCCGCAGCTGCCCGGACCCGGCGCGCTCGACCAGAGCGAACAATGGGCCGAGCTCTTCCTCAGCCGCAACCAGCGCGGCAAAGCTGGGGCGGAGCAGGCGGGACGTGCCGGCAATTTCCAGCGAAGCCTCACCGCGATATGGGTTAGGGTTCATGCCGGCACCACTACGCCGGAGCTTTCCAGCTGGAGGGTGTAATTGCGCTCGCTGTTGAAATCGCCTGCGTAATCGAGTTTCTGGACCAGGAACCGCCCGCGCAGTTTTTCACCGCCCTCGAAGCTCAGCTCATAATCGTCGAGCGTCCCGGCCATGGCATTGGCGCGGATCGCGGCTTCGGCGGTGCTGCCCAGGAAAATTCCCGCCGCCGAAACCGAAACCTGCCGGTTGCCCGCGCCCGACAGCATTT
The DNA here is from genome assembly GCA_031372185.1 of Novosphingobium sp. Lineage (GTDB taxonomy): Bacteria > Pseudomonadota > Alphaproteobacteria > Sphingomonadales > Sphingomonadaceae > Novosphingobium. Next base: position 13,688 of record JANMKT010000105.1, on the reverse strand, counting down.
CGCGCCAGCCGCCGCTGTCTTTGCTGCTGATCACCACCGGATCGCCGGTGATCGACATCTGCGTGGTGCGCAGCCCGGCGACGGTGTTGTAAACGGCGGGGGTGGCACCGTTGGAAATCTTGAGAAGGAAGGCACTGCCTTTCTGAGCGGTCATAAGCGGATCTCCGGTTGGGTTTTGCGGGGGGTCTCGTTAGGCAGGGCGGCACCTCGAAAGGCCCGAGCTCCCCGCCTTCGCGGGGACTCAATCAGCAAGAATACGGAAGCGGTATTCGAGCAGGATGGCGCGGGTGTTGGCGGGGCGCTGTTCGGCGCGGGCGCGCAGGAACTGGACCGAGACGATCTGGAAGCCGGTTTGGGTGGGCGGCAGCACGGCAATCCGCGCCTCGATGGCGCTGACCAAGGCGCCGGCGGCATCGCTGCGATCACCGCGGCAATGGAGCTCCAGCGCGACGCGCACTTCCCGGCCAAGCCGGTCCTTGCAGCTCCAATCGGCGCTGGCGCTGGCGGCCACCGCCAGCCACGGCAGGCTGGTCCGCGAAGGGGCTTCCTCGACGATCGCGTTGAGCTGGGCGGCAAGGGCTGGATCGGCGGTGAGCCAGGCCAGCAGCGCGGCGCGTAGTTGCACTTCCATGCGGGCTATCCTCTTGTGAACAACGGCCAGAGCAGCGCCGCACGGCGCCAGCGACTGGCCTGATTTATTGCGCTGCGATTGGCACTTGCCTGGGCGATGCGGTTTGCGGCCATGGACAGCCGGGTGGCCAGCCGGTCAAACCCCGAAACGCTGACGATCACGCCAGCCTTAACCTTCGCCAGGGTCGCCACAGCGCCGCGACTGCCGCAGGCGGCGATCCGCTGGCGCTCTCATCCTCGCGCATCCGGTATTGATGCGCGGCAAAGCGCAGCACACCATGGCGCAGGGCTTCGGGCAGGCTGGGCCAGTCGCTTGCGAGGCCTGCGGTAAAGCGCACCGCAATCCGGCCCGCTGCGCCGGGGTTCATCACCAGCACGCGCCCGCCGCCATCGGCATCGAGCTCGATCGCATAGTTGGCGGCGGGCAAGGTAAAGCGCGCACCATCGGCAGGAACGCCCTGCAGTGCAGTGATCGCCTGGACCGGTCGGGTGGTCAGTCGCTGCCATTCGGCGCTGGCGGGAAGCAGCTCCTCGCAAGTCTGCGCCAGCAGCATGACTGAGGTGAAATCCTCGCACATTTCAAGACTTGAACGAAGCAGAGCGCCAAGCGCCGCATCGTCTCCGGCGGTGGTAATGCCGAGCCATTCCTTCAGCTCGGCCAGCGCGGTCGGCGCCAGGCTCGCCGGTGTGACGATTGCCCGCTTCATGGCGGTCTCCATTGTTATTTCAGGGAAAATATGCGCCCGTGCCGAAGGGGGATACGGCACGGGCGCGGAGGTCTGGGCGGGGAGCGCCAGACCTCTAGGATCAGGCTGTTAGAGCGAGATCTTGAGCAGCTTGATCGCGTCACTATCCAGCACCTGCCCGCCGATCCGCTTGGTCGCGTAGAAGTTGACGTAGGGCTTGTTGGTGAACGGATCGCGCAGGATCCTTGTATCCTTGCGCTCGGCGATCAGATAGCCGGCTTTGAAATTGCCGAAGGCGATCGGGAACACCCCGGCAGCGATATCGGGCATGTCTTCGGCCTCGATCACCGGATAGCCCAGCAGGCGGGCCGGCTGGCCATCAAGGATGCCGGGCTGCCAGATGAACGAGCCGTCGGCTGCCTTGAACTTGCGGACCTGGGCCAGCGTGGCCGAGTTCATCACGAAGTTGGCGCCCTGGCGGTGGCCGGCTTTGAGCGAATGGACCAGATCGATCAGTTTGAGTTCGGGGGTCGCATCGAAGGCGGTGGCGTTGGCACTGACCACAAACTGGAGTGTGCCGAACGGGCGGGTGTTGTCGTTGACGTTGCTGGTCGCTGCGCCAAGGAAGCCCTTGGGCTGGTTGGTGCCGGTGCCGTTGATGAAGGCGGCGCCTTCGGCCCGGGCAAATTCCATCGCGATCTCGTTGGCCAGCCACTCTTCCAGATTGAACGCTGTGTCATCCAGCATCGCCTGGGTGGCTGATGGGTTGGCGTATAGCTCGCCCATCGGCGGCACGATTTCCGCAAACTTCGGCGTGGCCGTTTCGGGTCGTGACGCAGCTTCGCTGACCCAGCCAGACGCAGCACCACCGGTCGAGATGAGCTTGCGATAGCCCGCAGTGCCGGTCTGCACCACCTGGGCGATGCTGCGGATCGGGCTGATCTTTTTGAGCTGGGCCGCGATCATCGCATCGATTTCGCGCGGGACGGCATAGCCGCCATCGGCCAGGACCAGACCCGTGACCGACTTCAGCTCGGTCTCGCGGCCATTTCGCAGATAGCCGTTGACGAAGCCTTTGAGCTCGACACTTGGCGCGGCAGAACCGCCTAGAGCGGGGCGGGCAGCGGCGCGGCTGACCTTTTCGAGGCGCGATTTCACTTCATCGACGTCCGAACGCAGCGCGCCAAGCGCCTGCTCGGCCGCGTCCTGACGCGCGACAAGATCGAACGAGGCGTCAAGCGGCTCGACAGGCATGTCATTTTCCATGGGGCATTCTACCTTTCACAAAAAGGCCGCTCCAAACGGCGGCCGGGCAAAGTTTTGGGGTGAGCTTGACTTCAGGCGAGGAGGTGAACCCGCGCGCCGTGCTGCATCGGGTGGGTAACTAGACTGATTTCAAACAGATCGACCGCCTTCAGCTCGCGCCCGCTGACATCGCGGGTGAAGCTGCGGGCGCGGAACCCGAAACTAAGGCCAGTGACCGCGCCGCGTTTCAGCGCGGCGGCGGCACCGCCATCGGGGTTGTCGATACTGGCGACGACGCGCAGCCCGCGCTGGTCTTCCGCCACCGCTTCGATCCAGCCGATCCGCTGGTCGGGGCGGTGCTGCCAGTAGAGCGGCAAAGGTTCGCGTCTGTCTGTCAGCGTTTGGGCAAAGGCGCCGGGGCGGATGGTGTCACGCCCGGCGTCGCGGATGCCGAACAGGGCGGCATAGCCGGCAAAGCGCAGGCTCATTTCAGCAGGCCTGCTGCGCCGAGGCGAAAGGCGATGCCGACCAGCAGTAGCGCCAGCACGCCGCGCACGACCCAGGCGATCACCGCCTGCCAGGCGCTGGCTTTGGCATCGCGCCAGGCTTGCAGCAGCTCGCGCAGTTCGGAGAAATCCTCCTGCGCTTGACGGTCGTTCAGGCCGACGCGGGTGAGCACGCGCTCTGCCCCCACCTCGGAAGCTTCCTCGACAATCGCGCGCAGCGTAACCAGATCGCCGCCCTCATTGGCTGCCTGGGCGATCAGCCGGGCGAGCATATCTTCACGGTTCATGATTTGTTCTCCGAAACATCCGGGGCCAACCCCAACATCGCGCGCTTCTCGGCATCGGAGAGGAAGGCGGCGGCGGAAACCTGGCTCCACAGCCGCTCGCGGTCTTCGGCCAGCGCGGGGATCCGATCGAGATCGATCACAAGGCGCGCATCCGGGAACCAGGTCACCAGCCCCTCAGTCAGCGCCGCCAGCAACTTGTTCGCCAGTGGCAGCAGCGTCAGCCGCCACAGTGCGCGATTGGCCTCGCGGTAATTGGCATAAGTCGCATCGCCGGGCAGGCCGAGCAGCATCGGCGGCACCCCGACGGCGAGCGCGACATCACGCGCCGCCGCCGCTTTCAACGTGGCGAAATCCATATCGGCGGGCGACAGGCTGAGCGATTGCCACTTGAGCCCGCCCTCCAGCAGCATCGGCCGCCCGGCATTGGCATCGCCCGAAAAGGCCCGGGCCAGTTCGGCCTTGAGCCGGTCAAACTGGTCCGCCGTAAGCCCTGCAGAATCGCCGCTATCATAGACCAGTGCGCCCGATGGCCGGGCCGCGTTTTCCAGCAGATTGCGGTTCCAGTTGCTGGCGGCATTGTGGATCGCGACCGCCTGATCGGCGGCGGCCAGGCAGCCTGCGCCATAGTGATCGTCGCTCGGGTGGAAGCCCTTGATGTGGATCAGATTTGGGGATGCGTCCTCGTCCAGCACCGGGATGGTCAGCACCCGCTCGCCCACGCGGTAGGCATAGGCGGATGGCCAGCCATCGTCTCCGGCAATCACGCTGACCCGTTCGGGGCGCAGGGCGTAGAGCTCAACCGGGCGGCCGACGGCGTCTTTCATCACCTGGACATAGCCATTGCCGTGAAGCAGCAGCTGACAGGCGAGCGTCTCGAGCAAGGACTGCCCGGCGCTGGTCGCGCTGACCAGTGCTGCAAGGCCTGCATCGGTGGGCAGCAGCGCCGCGCCGCCGATCCCTTCGCCCACCAGGCGCACCGCGCGCTGCGCCACCGGATTATCGAGATAGGCGCGCTTGACGCCTTGCGAATAGTCAAACGGAGCCCGCGCTCCCGCCCCATCCGAGAACATCCAGGGCGAGGTGAAATTGCGGGCGAGCGGAACCCGCACGCTGCTGCCCTTGAAGGCAGCGGCAAGGCTTTCGAGGAAGGACATGGGAGGCCTTTCGGTTGGTAATCTTGGGCAAAGCAATTCAAGCCAAATCCCGCAGTTGGGTTGGACTCACTGAAACTGTTCGTTTTGAAGCTTTTGGTCTATGGGCAGCCGACCAATTCAAGCCATTGAACCTAGTTCACTTGCGGAATAGACCCTTTGACAAACCGGACTGACGAATCATTGATGCGAGAGTCCCAAGTTTGACTATATCGGTTTCACGGTGCCCGGCGACCGTGACAAATCGAACATCGCTACCGTTGCCAAAGCAGTATTTCCTATGACTGCCTTATTGGTGAACCAAGATAAAACCATAGGTTTCAATTATGTCGACAAATTCTCGAAATGTAAGTCTTAGGCGGGGCATGCGAGCGGGAAACTAGCCTGCTCTTCACCTCTACGTCCAGCTAGAAGGCCTGATATAATTATACCAATCCACAACTTCGCGGTCACGTGCCAAGGGGCCTTTCGGTTCAAGAGTGCAGTCCTCGCCTCAGGGCTCTCCTGCGAAACAAGGAGCACATATGAGCGAACTGCATCGTTTAAGGTGGATTGAACTTCTTGAAACGACACGCCCTGCACAGCAATATCCAAATCAACGCAAATGGCCTCCCAATCGCCTTCGCGGCCATGGGCAAAGCATCGGAGAGAACGGTTGGTCACGGTCATGGCTGTATGTCTATCAAGAGGAGCTTTCATAGATGCTAAGATGCACTTGACATCAAGCTCCCTTTTCGACTAAGCAAGCTTGCTTAGTCGAAAAGGGAGCTTGAGGACGAAAACCTTCAAACGTGCCAATGTGGTTCGAATATTCGTGCATTTAGGAAAAATCCTATATTATCTGAATTTCTCACCTATTCTCCCACCCACACCCGCGGCTGACCCCGGCGCCCTAGCAAAAGTTCAGTCATCGCCCACACCGCCGCATCGGCGCGATCGGGCGAACGGCCGGGGCCGGCATAGGCACCGCCTGCAATCAATCCGCACAGCTCGTCCTCCAGCTGGGCAAACATCCCTGCGTGGCGGACGCGGCCCGCTTCATAGAGCGCGGCCACTGGTTCTGCCCGGGCGACCTTGCCGCGGCTGGCGTGAACCAGGGTCAGCGGCAGGGCGAAATCGGCGGCGCGGAGCACACTTTCGACCATCGCCCCGCCCTGATTGGCCTCTGCCACCACCCGATCGGCGTTCCATAGGCGCGAGGCCTGGGCGACCGCCCTGGCCCACCGTTCGGGCGAGGGCTTGGTCACCGAGGCATCGGCCAGCACCCGCGCAATTCCATCAACACCCAGGGCGACGACGACGATCCCGCAGGCGTCGCCCTGGGCGGAGGCCGGCGGATCCACACCGATCACGGTGCGCGCCGCCGGAGCCGAGGCTGCCGGTTCGCGGCAGGCTTCGATCAGGGCGCGGGTCCACAGCGCGCCTTCGGCCTCTTCAAGCAATTCGCCGCCCAATTCCTGACGGCCAAGCAGCGATTTGCCGAACTCGCGGCTGATATCACGCAGGAAACGTTTGGGCAGATGTTCTGCATTGTCCTTGGTCCGGCCGCGGGTCACCACCACACCAGCCTCGCTGCCAGCATCGGCCAGTCGCCGGATCAGCGGAACGGCACGCGGCGTTGTGGTGGCGACAATCCGCCCGCCTTCGCCCAGCCGCATTCCCATCAGCAGATTGTCCCACGCCCGGATGGCTTGGTCGGAGGCGTTGTCCCACTTGCCCAGCTCGTCGCACCAGGCATGGCTGTGCTGCGGACCGCGCAACGATTCTGGCTCACCAGCCGAATAGACCGCGGCCTGCGCCCCGTTCGGCCAGCTCAGCCGCCGCAACGACGGCTCGAATTTTGGGCGCCGACCGGGCGGCGATATGGCGATCAGGCCGCTTTCCCCTTCGATCATCACGCTGCGCACTTCGCTTAAGGTCGCGCCGACCAGCGCAATTCGTGCGGCAGGGTCATGGCCAGCAATTTCGCGGACCCATTCCGCCCCGGCCCGGGTTTTGCCGAACCCGCGTCCGGCCATGATCAGCCAGGTCGACCAATCGGTTTGAGGTGCAAGCTGGGCGGTACCTGCCCACAACCGCCAGTGATAGCGCAGCTCGTCGCGCTCGCTTTCGGTCAGCTTCTTGAGTTCTACCCTGCGTTTTGGCTCTTCAAGCCCGAGCAGATACTCCAGCCGGTCATTCCGGTTCTTCATCGGCATACAATTCTGCAGCGGCCTTGGCCCGCTCGCGCATTTGATCAAGCTTGGCATCGATCGAGGCCAGCACATCATCGGCGCTCTCGTTGTCGCGCATGGCTTTTTCGCGCGAGACGCTGTCTTTGTGGGCCGAGAGTAATCGCAGCGCGACGGCATATTCAAACTTGGTTCCCGCGCCATCCTTGCTCTCGCCATTGCGGAGCCGGTTGAGGATTTCCATTTCAAGATTGTCATAGCCTTCGCACAGCGAGCGCTGCCAGTTCCGAGCAAATTCCGGTTCACCCCGGCGCGAGGCATAGACCTGGCTGGTGGTGACGTGGGCCCATTCGGCTGCGGCAGTGACATTCGACGTCTCGGCCAGCTTTTCGAGGAAAACCTCGCGCCAGCGGGTATTATTGCGCGGCTTGGGCCGTGCCACGTGGGCCCGACCCCGCCTGATCGGCTTGGTCATAGTTGCAGCTTCCTTGTGGTGGATTTGAGTGAAGGCGGTTTGAGACCAATTCGAATCGGCCTGTCGCGATGTTCCGTATTTGTGGCGTTTATGTAGCTTACAAACCCACAAGTCGGGGGAGTGCTCAGGAATGGCGGAAGTCGGCTAGATGCGATTCGCCATCATGCGAGAATCTCTACACCGAGCGTCACGCTGTAGGAAAGTGGTTTTTAACCTATGTGGTTTGCATGAATAACAAAGCCCAACTAGGCAGCCTGCTTTCGGCCACGCCATACCCAAAGGCTAAGCGCAGTCAGCACACGCAGCGCCAGTGAGATTGCCAGTCCAAGCGCGACACCTGAAGCCAAGGCATTTCTGAAGTCCTCAGGGGTTGATCGGGCGCGGTCGAAATCAGCCTCAAATATCTTTGAACAGCGATCATATTCCTTGGTCTGCCAAGCCGCCGTTTTGCTGCTGTAGCCTCGCCTAGCGACGCTCGAATCTGCGATTCTCTGACAGCTCCCAAACATAAATTCAGCAACACGTTCGCTTCTTTCTCGCCATTCGACCAGCTTATATGGACCAAACGTCGCCACGGAAAGCGCGGTCACGGCGATGAACAGGCGCGGCCAGAAACCGAGCCTCACTTTGGGTTCTCGGGCGCGGGCTTGGTTTTCACTAACTTGCCAAGGCGCTCCTTGAAGCGTTGCTCGTCGTCGTCGGTTTCAAGCTCGCGCGCAGCTTCCTTGAACTTGTCAAGTTGGGTGGAGCTATCCTTGCTCATCGTTTTTTGCCTTTAATTCAAGTTCCGGCTCTTTGACGTAAGGCGGACAGATTTTGAGCATTTCCCCGTCCTGTCTTGCGACCTTTTCGTTTAGGCCGAGAAGGTCGGAACCATCATAGGTGTGCAATTCATCAACATTCAGCAAGATCGCGGTAGCGAGATGAATTGCGTCAGTCGGCTTCGAACACTCAGGATGCCGCCGCATCAACCTTCTGGCTAGCTCGGCTGTGCGACGGTCAACGGTCGCGGGCTGAATGTGTTCCGACTCCAAGAAGGAGGCAACCTGGTCTTCATTGGCCTCATCCAGTGGCTTCGCCTTTCCTTCGCACTTGGCTTTGAACACTTCTGCGAACGTCAAGAACGATGTAATGATCTGCGTCTCGCCCTTCTCCGCTTCAAGCCAGACTGCCCGACAATCGGCGTGCTTCCCAGCCTCGCTATTGATGAGGCCGAGGAAAGTGCAGGCGTCCCAATATGCCCGCCTAATGGAGTTCACCGTTATGGAGCCGCTCTAAATATTCGAGGGGCTCCATTCCCCCAGTGAAGTCCGGGTCAAGAACTTGACGCAATCCGATCCGCGAAGGCGGGAACAAGTGCATCTCTTCTACGGCAACCTGTTCCAGCACCCCACCCTCCGCAAAAGATAGAATGCCCGTTAAACGCACTCGCCGATGCTTCCAAATTTCCTTAAGAGTGGCTTCATCGCCCAATTCGTCAAGCTTATCTTGTTCAACAATGCAGCGGACTACGTCATAGCCGCTTACGCGCACCCACAAGGCAGGTTTTCCGTAATACGACCCCGCGCCGAGCATCGTCCCTTCCACCTCACCTACAGAGGTGTGCTTTGGAACCGCAATTTCCTCGAACCCATCTACCTTTTCCAACGTCGATAATGCCTTTGCAGCAAGTCTTCGACTGAAAAGGAAGGCGCTCGGGGACTGTTCCTCAGTCCGCAGCGCCATTCGCCCGATCCCATCGTTGAATCGGCGAGTGATGCGACGAGCGGTGTTGCGCTGACGCTTCCTCATCCAAGGGGGGACCGTCCCTTTAGCAAGTTCCTTCAGCCCGTCCTCAGCGCGTTGCTGTGCGACGGCCAAGCTTTGCTGCGTTTTGGTCGCTAGCGATCCGGTAGGAGTGAAAGCAACCACTGTGAACGGCGAGTTGGTGGACGCACTCGCGAGCTTCCAATCGAAGTCGGCGTCGTCGCTCGCGGCCAGCTCAACCAACTTGAGATAGTCTAGAACTTGCTGAAAAGCGTCAGTGATGTCGAGCTGCTCAGACGGGCTGTTCGGCTCAACGGTGACGACAAGTTTGTCGCGCATCAACCCTCCACCTAAGTTACAAGAGACAACTTGACGGCAGACTACGCTAGCCGGGACTCGCCGTAAAGCGGCGATTGAACTAACCGACTTGGTTATCCAGCGCTGGTTTTGCGCCCGATCTCTGGCGACACGCGGCCTTTTCTCGCTGCTAGTCAGACGTAACGTAGGTCAGGCGCTTGCCAACGATGCCCTTCACCGCTTCACGCGCGCGGCCCCGGTCGTCATAACCGTTGGCTTGGCGGGTGTTGTAGCGGAACTCGAACTCGGCAAGATACCGATGCAGATGCTGTTCACCACAGTGCTGATAGACGCCCTTCATGCCGCGCTTGAAAATCGAGAACGCGCCTTCGACCGTGTTGGTGTGAATGGTGCGGTCGTCATAATCGACATACTGCTTTGCGCCGTGCATCGTGGTGCCATGCTCGGCAAACTGCTTGCCGATCTTGCGATACATGGTGGCTTCATCGGTCATAAGGCGAGCTTCGCGCGAGACATTGGCACTGACAATCGGGTGAACCTCTGCGGCGCTGAAACGGTCAAAGGTGAAGCTGCGCATGGTACCGGTTTCGCGGTCAACCAGCGCCAGAACGCCGAACTTGTGCGCATGACCAGCGCGCCCCTTGGGAACGTCGCGCTTCTGGCCGAAATAGGTTTCGTCAACTTCGACCGCGCCGCCGCCCGAACCGAACGGCACGGCCAGATCGCCAGAACGCATCGCCTCACGAATGCGGTGCGCCAGAAACCAAGCCGACTTGTATTGCACCTCTAGAATGCGACCAAGCTGGTGCGCGCTGATACCCTTCTTGCTCGACACGATCAGGTGAACGGCCTGTAGCATCTTGTGTAGCGGCATACGGGCATGCTCGAACACAGTGCCAACCTTGACGGTGAACTGCTTGCGGCACTCGCCACACTTTTTCAGGCCGTGGCGGACCACACCTTGCGGGTGCTTGATGCTCGCCTTGGAACGGACGCCAGCCAGATCATAGATCCGGCCATTGACCACGCCACAATGCGGGCAGGCAATTCCATCGGCCCAAATGACGCCTTCAAGGAACTCGAAAGCCTTGGCTTCGTCGTGGAAATGGGGGGAAGAAAGAACCGACATGGTGAGTGCTCCGTTGATAGAGCATTATCTAGCAGAACCAGTTGGGTTTGTAAACTACATAACGCCGTATTTGTGCCATAATAGCGTGACGATGTCAATGGTTAAGAACCGTATAGGTTCTATTATACGAATTTGGATTGCGTCATACTATGTAACATATAGCGTCATATATGTTATCAATTTCGGCTTTTTATAACATATGATTGCTGATATGTGCAGTTGCATCCTAAAGGCGAACATGAACGGGATGATGCTTAAACCAACATACACCATTCCTGACCTACCCCCAAAAGCAGCACTGGAAACGGAGGGCGTGCTTCGCGTAGCCGCGCGTGCCCATCGCCATCTGGCAGAGCTGAAGGGCAAGGCAAGCAACATACCCAATCAAGGCATCCTGATTGATACGCTCTCCCTGCAAGAGGCCAAGGCCAGTTCAGAAATTGAAAATATTGTCACCACGCAGGCCGAGCTTTTTCAGGCCAGCCTCTTTCCTGAGAACCCCGCATCACCGGCCGCCAAGGAGGTGGCTCTCTATCGCGATGCCCTGAAACTTGGTCACGATAGGCTTCGTGATCAGCACGGCTTGCTAACCAACAACACTATCATTGCCATGTTTCAAATTCTCAAACGCACCGACGGTTCGTTTCGGGAAACACCTGGAACTGCGCTAAAAAATGAAGCCAGCGGCAAACTGGTTTATGTTCCGCCACAGGACGGGAACGAAATTCGTAGCCAAATGGGACGGCTCGAAACATTCATCAATGACGATGATCTATGCAACCTCGATCCGTTGGTAAAAATGGCGATCATTCACCATCAGTTTGAGAGCATCCATCCGTTTCCCGATGGCAACGGTCGCATTGGCCGCATCGTCAATGTGCTCTACCTGACAAGGCAGCAACTGCTCGAAATACCGATCCTATATCTGAGCCGGTATATCACTACCCACAAAGGTGACTATTACCGCCTGCTGCAAGTCGTTCGTGAGACCGGTCAATGGGAAGAATGGCTCATGTATATGCTAAGCGCTGTTGCGGATACCGCGATAGAAACTTTGAAACTGGTTGAGTCGATCCGCGCGCTGATGATCCTGTATAAAAATAAAATTCGGGACAACCATCGCAAGATTTATACACAGGACCTGCTCAATTCCCTCTTCCGCCATCCCTACACACGGATCGAATTTGTTCAAAACGAGCTGGGGGTAACGCGTCAGACAGCAGCCAGATACCTTGACGAGCTGAGCGCAGGCGGGTTGCTCAACAAGCATAAATTGGGTAAGTCGAATTACTACATCAACCAGCCGCTAGCCGCCCTATTTATCGATGGAATATCGGCGCAAACACCCGAGCCAGTGCGGGAGGCCGGCGCTTCAGTCGAAGCTGAGCCGGTAAGTCTGCCAACTCCATAAGTAGCTCGTCCCCAGCTCCGGCTCTTGCTGCATGTGCATGACATCACTAAGCAGCGCCAACGCTTCGGAGTGCCCCAGACCAATGCTGCGCCGCCTGTACGACTGGACTCTGGCCAAGGCTGCCCATCCCCATGCCGAAGGGTGGCTGGCGCTGTTCGCCTTTGTCGAGGCGAGCTTCTTCCCGATCCCGCCGCATCCGCTGCTCGGGCTGATGTGCCTGGCCGAACCGAAGCGCGCGATCCGCTTTGCCGCGATTGCGACGATTGCCTCGGTGCTGGGCGGATTGCTGGGCTATGCCATCGGGCACCTGTTGTTCGATACGGTCGGTGCGCAGCTGCTGAGCGCACTGGGGCTGACCGAAAGCTTCCCCAAGGCGGCCTGTTATTTGCGCGAATACGGGGCCGAGATCATCATGATCAAGGGCGCCACCCCGATCCCGTTCAAACTGCTGACGATCACTGCCGGGTTCATTTCGATGCCGCTGTTGACCTTCATCGGCGCCAGCATCATCAGCCGCAGCATCAGCTTCCTGATCGTCGGCGTGCTGTTCCGCCTGTTCGGTGCACCAATCAAGGCGTTCATCGACAAATATCTGGGTCTGGTGACGGTGGGGTTTGTCGTGGTGGTGGTCGGCGGATTTATCGCCGTGACCATGCTGGGCGGCGGGGGTGAGGAAACCAGCGCCAAGTGTGTGGCGGTGGCGGGGCCTGCTGCTGGCCAACCCACCAACAATGCTCTTGTCTTTAAACGTCATTGACGTATAACCGCCCGGTGCTGACCCGCCCTCTAACCGTTGCCGAGACGCAGGGCTTCAGGCGGACGGCGAGCAGGATCTGGAACGAGGATGAGCTGGCCGCGCTGATCGATTATCTCGCCCATAATCCGGAGGATGGGGACATAATTCCGGGAACCGGCGGGGTGCGAAAGCTGCGCTGGGGCAAGGCTGGTGTCGGCAAGCGCGGCGGGGCGCGGGTGATCTATTTCTACTACCAGATGGATTGCCCGCTCTATCTTCTGCTGGCCTATGCCAAGGCACAGGCGACCGAACTGACAGCGGACGAGAAGCGCGCGGTGGCAGGCTTTGCAGCCATCATAAAGGGCGCGGCCAAGTGAAGGAACGAGAGATGGGAACGACATTCGGACAAGATCTGGTCGCGGCGATGGAAGAGGCTGCGACCCATGCCCAAGGCAAGGGCGCGGTGGCAGGCGAGCATGTCGTCCATGTCCCGGATGTGCGCGCGATCCGCGCGCAGCTTGGCCTGTCGCAAACGGCCTTTGCCAGCACCTATCGGATTCCACTGGCGACCTTGAAGGGATGGGAACAGGGCCGTCGCCATCCTGATGCAACGGCGTCCGCCTACCTCAGCGTAATCGCTCATCTGCCGAGCGAAGCCCGCGACGCTCTGCGCGCGGCTTGAGCGTTTTTAATGCCGAGGGCGCTCAAAAAATGTGTGCTCGGTATTACGGAATTCGCAATCGCGACATTCAGAATATAAAACCAAATATATGGGTGTGCCGACAGCATCCTTGTCCCTCGACTGACCTTCCAGGATAAGTCGAAACTTCACCAATGAAGTCCTGAACTCCCTTACTGCGCCTTGGCAAACAACATTTTTTGCATGGATGTGCACAGTGATCGCAGATTGGAAACTGCACCAGCAGAGTATCGCGTCCGTGCAATGACTCGGCTAGAGCATGATGCGATAAAACTGAATCGCCTCATGCTCTATAATTCTTTGTTGTCGCGTGATTTATTACGAAAAACCGGTTCCCACTTTTTCGCATCACGCTCTAAGTGTTTAGTCCCGGCATTTGATGGGTTGGATTGATTGTAAATCTGTCTGGCTCGATTGTCCATATTTTGCAGATGTATTCGAAGGGCGTGAGGCCCTTGAGTGTCTTCAGCCTCCGCCCGTAATTGTAGGCATCGATG
>JANMKT010000068.1:0-3541 GCA_031372185.1 Novosphingobium sp. | reverse complement strand
GGCCAGATGCTGGCGCGGCGCTGACGGCAAAAGAAAACGCGGGCGCCGAAGGGCAAGCCCCGCGTTTTCAATTGGTCGGAGTGAGAGGATTCGAACCTCCGACCCCCTGCTCCCGAAGCAGGTGCGCTACCAGGCTGCGCTACACTCCGTCCTTTAACGAAGGCGCTCTATAGCGGCGGTTTTCGCGCTATGCAAGCCGACCAACCCCATCGGGCCGGCGGGCTGCGCCGCGGCAAAAAGAAAGCGCTTGCGCAACCGCTTGCATAATTCCATCATCGAACCGGGAGGACGGGATGGCGACGATGCTGGATGTTGCGCGCAAGGCGGGTGTCTCGCTCTCGACGGTGTCGCACGTCGTTAATCGCACGCGCCATGTCAGCCCCGAAACCGCGGCCCTGGTGCACAATACCATTGCGTCCATGGATTATACGCCAAATTCCCTGGCACGCTCGCTGGCGACGGCGACCACCGGCACCGTCGGCATCGCCATTTCCATCAGCACCAATTACTACTTCAACGACATTGTCTCCTCAATTGAACGCGCCTGCGCCTCGCTCGGCCAGCTCGTCTTCCTGTGTGACACGCAGAACAACCCGGTAACCGAATTGAAAGTGGTGCGCGAACTGGTTCAGCGCCGTGTCGATGGCGTGATTTTGGCGCCCTCCGCCGACCCCGGCAACCGCGCCATTGAATTTTTGACCGCCGGAAAAGTGCCGTTCGTCCTCGTCGACCGGTTGACCAGCACGAAAGTTGACGGCGTCGCGCTGCAGAACCGGCGTGCGATGGAAACGCTCGTCGACCACCTGGTTGGCCATGGGCACAAGCGCATCGGCCTCATTGCCGGGGAACCCGGCTTTCGCTCCACCATCGAGCGGGTCGAAGGCTATGAACGGGCATTGAGGAAGCATGGTCTGGCAATCGATAAAACGCTGATGTTTGAGGGAAATTCATCGAGCGAGGAAGCCAGGCAGTCGGCAAAAAAACTACTTTCGTTGAAGCACCGGCCGACTGCCATCGCTTCGGGAAACAATCTGGCGACGATTGGCGTGATGAAGGCCGTCCGTGAAACCGGATTGCGCGTCCCCGACGATCTGGCCCTGATTGGATTCGACGATTTCGAATGGGCCGATTGTTTTGAGCCGCGACTTACGGTGATCGCCCAGCCAAGCGATATGATTGGCATGCGCGCCGCTGAGTTGCTGGCGGCCCGCATCAAGTCACCCGAAGCCCCGCCCAAATCCATTCGCCTGGCTCCAACCCTGGTGGTTCGCCGGTCCTGCGGTTGCAAGGGCAACTGAAATGACACCGGCTTTGCGCCTCTCCAACATATCCAAATCCTTTCCCGGCGTGAAAGCGTTGACGGACGTCTCTTTTGCACTGCAGCCTGGCGAAGTTCGGGCGCTCGTCGGCGAAAACGGCGCCGGTAAATCCACGCTGATGAAGATCCTCTCGGGAGCTTACGCGGCGGATGAGGGTCGGATTGAACTGTTTGGCGAGACCGTGGCCCATCCGACCCCCGCATCGATGATAGCGCGGGGCGTGGCGGTGATTTATCAGGAGCTTGCGCAAGCCCCCCATCTCACGGTCGCCGAGAACGTATTGATGGGTAAGTTGCCTAGAAAAGGGCTGTTTGTAGACTGGCCGGAAGCCAAACGAGTGACGTCCGCCGTGACGAAGCGGCTTGGCTTCGAGATCGACCCGAATGCGCGCGTTGGCAGCCTGTCGGTTGCAAAGCGGCAAATGGTTGAAATCGCCAAGGCCCTAGCGCGAAAGGCCCGCATCATTGTCCTCGACGAACCTTCGGCCGTCCTCGCACAGGCCGAAATCAACCAGCTCTTTGGCATGATCAGACAACTGGCACGCACCGAGCATGTGGCCTTTGCCTATATTTCGCATCGCCTTCGCGAAGTCTTCGAAATCAGCGAGAACGTGACGGTTTTACGCGATGGCAAGGTTGTTTTCGACGGACCATCCAACACGATCAACACCGACGGCTTGATCAAAAGCATGGTCGGACGCGATGTTGGCGACGTGTTTCCAAAGCGGAACCCCAAAATCGGCGAGGAGGCGCTGTCGGCGCGGATCTCCACCCATGAGCTCTTGAAAAATGCCAGCATCAAGGTCCGGAAGGGCGAAATTGTCGGACTTTTTGGATTGGCCGGGGCCGGGCGCACCGAGTTGCTTCGCGCCATATATGGGGCCGACCCCTTTGCCACCGGCGAGGTGAAAGTGCATGGCCGAAAGCTCGTGTCTGGATCGCCTCGCAAAGGGATCGCTTTCGGATTGGGTCTGGTTCCGGAAGACCGCAAAACGGAGGGCATATTCCTCATTCAGAGTGTGGGCTTCAACATTATGTCGGCGAGCCTGCGCCGTGTTTTGAACCATGGTTTTCTGTCCTTGCCGCGTGAGCGCGCCATCGTTCGGGGGATGATAGATCGGCTGCGCATCAAGACGCCGTCCGCGGCAACGGCGGCGCAGAATTTATCCGGGGGAAATCAGCAGAAATGCGTTCTTGCGAGGCTGGTGAGCGCTGGTTGCGACACGCTGCTTGCCGATGAGCCGACGCGCGGCGTCGATGTAGGCGCCAAACGCGAAATATACGATCTGCTGGTCGAGCTTGCCGAAAGCCGCGGTCTTGCGATTCTCATGGCTTCCTCGGAATTGCCGGAAATACTGGGGCTTTGCGACAGGGTCTATGTGCTGCGGGAAGGGGAAATCACAGCTGAACTCGACGCGCGCGGCACTACCGAGGAAGAAGTAATGCGATACGCGGCGTTGCACTGATGGATATCAGGAATTTACCTCGTGGTGCGGGCCTTGCCGGTGCGCTGATCGCGCTCATCGTCGCGGCAAGCTTTATTTCGCCGTTCTTTTTGAACCCCGTCAATTTGCTCAATGTCCTGCGCCAGGTCGCCATGTACGGGATCCTCGGCATCGGCATGACATTCGTCATTCTCACGAAGGGCATTGATTTGTCGGTGGGCTCCACCGTTGCCGTTACGGGCGTGATCGGTGCAATTCTGATGGAGCGGGGCGTTCCGATACCCCTTATGATGCTGGCCTGTCTTGCGGTGGGCGTAGGCATTGGTGCCGGGAACGGTTTTGGCGTCTCTTATTGGCGCATTCCAGCCTTCATCATGACCTTGGGAACCATGGTGATGGTGCGGGGATTTGCCTTGATGTTCGCCGACGGCGGTACCGTCAACCCCGGCAGCCTCGGCGAAAATTTCTTCTTCCTGGGCGGCGGCTACCTTTTTGGTGTCCCAACCCCCATTTACATATTTGCATTGGTCTGCATCGTCTCCGCCGTGGTTCTCTCGCTGACGCCTTTTGGGCGGGCGGTTTATGCGGTCGGCAGCAATGAAGAGGCTGCGCGGCTTTCCGGAATCAACGTGCCTTTTGTCATTTTCGGAGTTTACACAATTTGCGGCCTGCTCGCGGCTTGCCGGAACCGATATCAAGATCATCGCTGAAACCCACGCCGATTGGGATCAGGAGAAGGCCTTGAAGTTCATGGAAGATACTTTGCAACGGTTCCCCG
>JANMKT010000065.1:0-4207 GCA_031372185.1 Novosphingobium sp. | reverse complement strand
CACGCTGAGCCTTGGATAGCGCCCGAAAATGGTCACCGCAGCAAAGATCGCCAGGGCCGAAACCATGATGCCGGTGAAGCCAATCCCGTCGATAACCAGGCCAACCGCCATCGCCGCAACCAGGATCGCAACGATCGCCATGAACACCCGCAAAACCTTGCGCAAGCGATGCTCGCGCTTGAGTGCAGCCGAGCGCCGACCGATCGAATTGCGGCGCCCGCCGGCGCGTTGATTGACCAGTGAATTGCGCGCTTCGGCCAGCGTACGCTCGCTGCTTTGGGCGGGGGTGGTCATGTTGGAACCCGGATAATATTGTTCACGCGGAGGCGCGGAGACGCGGAGAAGTGAGGGTAGCAAAGGGGTTTCTCGCGCAAAGCCGCAAAGACGCAAAGAGCTCGCTCCTGGCCTCTGGCCGGCTTATCAATCCAATGATCCGACCGGCGGAAGAGCCGGAATGGCAAAACCGCCGCGCCGCCCACACGATCGCTTTGTGTCTTTGCGGCTTTGCGCGAAAACCCCCTTTCACTTCTCCGCGTCTCCGCGCCTCCGCGTGAACAGACCTTCAACTCGCTCACCCCTCCAGGCTCAGCAGACTTGGCGCATCCGTCGCCAATTTGGCCTGCGCTGCGCCTTCGGCCCGGGCGATATAGCCGCGCGACTTTTCGACTTCGCTGGTGAGCGTGGTGACGGTCTGCTTCATCGATTCGAGCGCTTTCACTTTGAAAGTGTCTATATTGTCCATCGTGTCATAGATGTTCTGGAAGGCGCGCTGGAGGGTTTCCAGCGGGATTGTGCTGGCCGCGGCCTGCTCGTGGATCTTGCCGGTCTGCTCGCGCAGCAAGGTGCCGGTCGAATCGATGATATTGGCGGTCGTCTGGTTAAGCGCGGTAATCTGCTGCAGCACCAGCCGCTGGTTGGTCATCGCCTGGGCGACGGTAACCGCAGTGCGCAGCGCGCCGACCGTGGTGGTGCTGGCGCGGTCGACACCCTTGACCAGCTCGACGTTGTTTTTCTTGACCAGATCGAGCGCGAGATAGCCTTGCACCGTGACCGCCATCTGGGTGAGCAGATCCTGGGTGCGCTGGCGGACATAGAACAGCGCGCTTTCGCGCAGTGCCTTGGCCTTGGCCGGATCGCTATGATCGAGATCCGCTGCCTTGTCTTCCAGCTTGCTGTCGAGCGTGCGCGAGATATGGATCATCTGTTCCAGATTGCCCATCGCTTCCCACAGCTTGCCGCGCTCCACGTCGATCGCGGCGTTGTCCATCAGCAGCTCGTCCTTGCCTGAACCCAGCCGCGCGAGGATCGCCTGAATATGGCCCTGGCTGGAGGTGTAGCTGTCAAAATACTTCTTCAGGCTGTTGCCCATCGGAATGATCCCGAGGATCTTGCGGCCGGTCGAGAGTTTGCCCTTTTTGCCGGGATCAAGCTCCTCGACCGTGCGGCGCAGCGCGGCAAGGTCTGCGCCAACGCCCGAATCCTTGTCCATCGCCCGGATCGGCCGATCGAGGAACCGGTTCGACATGCCAGCAGCAGTGGCAATTTCCTTGCGGCCCATATTGGTCAGCTGATCAACCCGCTGGCCGAACTCAGGCGAATTGGCATCTTGCGCCACCAGATCGGCGATGAAGGCATCGACTTTGCCCTCCAGCTTGGACTTGTCGCCTGGCGAGACCGGGACCAGCCCGATTGCCTGCTCGGGCGCGATCACCGGGACCGGATCGGGCGGTGTCAGGGTCAGGGTGGCAGTTGCGGTGTTGGTTGGGGTGGAGGCCATGGCTAATTCCAAATCTTGTCAGTCTGCGTGGCAGGATGGGATGCTTCGCGCCGCAGTGCAAGCTGTATTAGCGATATAAGACAGGGAAGCAAAGCGGATCGCGCCGCTGGTTTCAGCTTCCAAACCAGCGCGCCAGCCAGCTGCGGCGGCGCGGTGGGTTGCGGTGAGTAACCTCGAACAGATAGGTCGCAAGCAGCGCAGCCTGATTTGGGGTCATCACGAAATGATGCGAATCCGGCTCAGTAGGCGCAGTCTGGCGGGTCGATTGCACTGTCTGAAGCCGCAGGTCGATCCGCCCGGTGAATTCCGAATGAGTCCAACCGACGAGAACGCCATAGCTCTCGCGGTCCGATTGCCCCTGCGGTGTATTGTTCGGCGATCCTGTCCCCATAGGAAAGGAATATGCCCAAATCGCACCAAGAATCCAAGCTTTGTGCGGTTCCCGTTTTGGAACAGCATTGGATCAGCCGTCAAAGGCTTACGCCGCCAGCTGGAACGGTTCGATTTCGCCCGAAAGATACAGTTTCTTGGCCTTGGCGCGGGACAGTTTGCCGCTGCTGGTGCGCGGCAGGGTGCGCGGGGGGACCAGTTCGATCACGCAGTTCATGCCGGTGATCGAGCGGACCTTGTCGCGGATCTGATCGTGGAGCTTGCGGCGCTCGGCCGGATCGGACACCCGGCAATGGACCAGTACCGCTGGCACTTCCTCGCCGCTCTCGGTCTCGACCGAGAAGGCGGCAATATCGCCCTGGTGGAAGCCGGGCAGCTGTTCCACCGCCCATTCGATATCCTGCGGCCAGTGGTTCTTGCCGTTGATGATGATCATGTCCTTGGCCCGGCCGACGATGAACAGATAGCCATCGACCAGATAGCCCATGTCACCGGTATCGAGCCAGCCATCGACTAGGCATTCTGCGGTCGCCTCAGGATCGCGGAAATAGCTGTGCATCACGCTGGGGCCCTTGCACCAGACCTTGCCGATGTGGTGATCGGGCATGGCGTGGCCATGTTCGCCGCGGATCTCCAGCGCCATGTCGCGCATCGCCTTGCCGCAGTTGACGATGGCGCGGTAGCGGGCCGGGCGTGACAGATCACGCGGGGCTCCGGACAAGCGCTCTTCCTCGACCAGTTCGACCCGGATACCTTCTCCCGGCGGCATGATCGTCACCGCCAGCGTCGCCTCGGCCAGCCCATAGGAGGGCAGGAAAGCGCTCGCCTTGAAACCGGCCTCGGCAAAGGCATTGACGAAGCCCTGCATCACATCGGGGCGGATCATATCGGCACCGTTCCCGGCGATCCGCCAGCGCGACAGGTCAAACCGTTCGGCCACATTGGTCTGGCTGGAAATGCGCCGGGCGCAGATGTCATAGCCAAAGGTCGGCGAATAGCTGCACGATGAGCCGGGGTTGCGGCTGATCAGATCGAGCCAGGCCAGCGGGCGCCGGGCGAAGTCCTCGGTCTTGAGGTAATCGGCCGAAACCTGATTGGAGATCATCGAGAGGAAGCAGCCGACCAGCCCCATATCGTGATACCACGGCAGCCAGCTGATGCAGCGATCGTTTTCCTGAAACTCCATGCCATGCGCGTGGCCGCCCAGATTGTTGAGCAGCGCCTCATGCGTCACCGCCACGCCATGCGGGAAGCGGGTCGATCCGCTGGAATATTGCAGATAGCAGATGTCGTCCGGTTTTGCCTGGGGCAGGGCACATTCAGCGTCCGGGGCCAGCGCAAAGTCTTCCCAGCCGATCCCCTCGCAGCCTTGACGCGCGGCAGCCGCACCGCCCATTTCGGCAAGCTCGGCCGGGTAGAACAGCACCTTGGGGTCAGAGCTTTCCAGCTGGACCGAAAGTTGATCGATATAATTGTCCTTGCCGCCAAAGCTGGTCGGCAGCGGCAGCGGCACCGGCCACGCCCCGGCATAGACCGCGCCGCAGAACAGCGCGGCAAACTCGGGTCCGGTTTCGGCGACCAGCGCAATCCGGTCACCCGGCTGGATGCCATGCGCGATCAGGCGGCGGGCGGCGGCAAGTGCATCCAGCCGCAGCTCGGCATAGCGATAGACCCGGACCAGCATGCCGCGCGGATCGTGGAAATTAAGCCCGCGCTGGCCGGTCGCAGCATAGTCCAGCGCCGCGCCGAACGTGGCGAAGTCTGAAAAACGGCGCGGCAAACTGTCTTCATTCGGAGTGGGAATAAGCCCTGCCGCTCCGGTTGAAGTGGATACAGCAGGTGCCATCGTGGCGGCGTCGGTCATGTGCGAAAACCCGTCTTGTCTGGCAGGCGCACCGTTTGCCGGTGTCACCTTAACTGGCCAAAATACGCGTGTACCTGACGCTAAGCGCCGCATATTATGACCGGGGCTTTCCCAATTGCGGCACACTGTGGCACAAATAGGGCCAATGCGCAGTCAGACCCGCCCCAAACGCCCCG
>JANMKT010000034.1:0-3105 GCA_031372185.1 Novosphingobium sp. | reverse complement strand
CCGCTGCTGGGGATGCTTGATGCGCCGGCGCGCGGCGAATTCTGGCACGGCGAAGCGGGGCAAGGCAGCTGGCGCAACGGGGTCCGGCTCGCCGCCAGCACCCGTGCGCATTTGCCCGGCTCGCGCGTCCCGGCTGAGCGGCTGCCTTCGCCCGATTCAGATCTGGTGCTGGTCGATCAGCCCAACAGCATCGCGCTGCGGATGGCGATGGTCGCCGCCGATGAGGCCGATCTGGTGGCAACGCTGCGCTGGGGCTATGAATGGGATATCGGCGCTGCCGCGCTGATCGCGCGCGAAGCGGGAGCCACGGTGACCGATGCGTTTGGCGGCGCGCTGAATTACAACAAGCCCGATCCGCGCGCGTTTGGTTTGTTGGTAACCGCGCCCGCGATCCACGGTGCTGCGGTAGAGCGGCTGGCCGTGCGGGCGAAAGAACTGGCGGGGTAGGGGAGGTAATCGTCGTCCCGGACTTGATCCGGGACCGCTGGCCTCATCGACGCAAGGGCGGAATGATGAGGCCAGCGGTCCCCGGTCAAGCCGGGGACGACGGGACTTGCTTACTGGCCGGCTTTGGCCGCAGCCACATCTTCCTGGCTGATCGGGACGATCTTGATTTCGACCCGGCGGTTCTTGGCCCGGCCATCGGCGGTAGTATTGCTGGCAACCGGCATGGTTTCACCAAAGCCCTGGCTGCGAACCCGCGCTGCGCCGACGCCCTGGCTGACCAGATAATTGGCGACGGTCCGCGCCCGGCCTTCCGAGAGCGTCTGGTTGAACGCATTCGAACCGGTCGAATCGGTGTGGCCATACACATCGATCAGGCTGTTGGGATATTGCTGCAAGCTGGTCGCTACCTGGTTCAGCGTGGTGCGGAACTCTGGCTTGAGCGTGGTGCTGCCGACATCGAAGGTAACCCCATCGGGCAGATTGACCAGAATCGCCTTGCCGCCATCGGTTTCGGTCACATCGACGCCCGAGCCTGCGGTCTGTTCCTTCAGCTCCTTGATCTGCTGATCCATTTTGTAGCCAACGACACCGCCGGCCACGCCGCCAATCCCGGCGCCGACGATGCGCCCGGTCTTGCCGCCGATCACGCCGCCCAGCAGCCCGCCCAGCACAGCACCGCCAACGCCGCCGATTGCGGTGCGCGAGACTTTCTTCTGGCCGGTGTTGGGATCGGTCACACAGGCCGAAACACTCAGCAGCGAAAGGGCTGCAAAGCTCGATACGTAAAAGCGGGTCTTCTTCATGGTCTATCCCTTGATAATGGATCGGCCCCTGATAGCGAGCCGCGTAGTGGTATCATGCACTTTGGTTACTGTCTCGCCGCACATGAATGGAACGTTGATTATTTGCTTGTCAATGAATTGAGGCCGCATTGGCCGGTTGGTCGGCAACGCGGTGTTTCCCCTTTGCTGCCAGTTCTGCTAACGCATAACTTGTGACCCCGTTCCCTTGGACTGACGTCTTTATTATCGCAGGCTTGATCCTGCTAAACGGCCTGTTCTCGATGTCGGAGCTGGCGATTGTCTCTGCGCGCACTACGCGGCTGCGGGTTGCTGCTGAGCGCGGCAGCAAAGGCGCGCGGACCGCGCTGCAGCTGGCAGCCGATCCGGGCAAATTCCTGTCCACCGTGCAGATCGGGATTACACTGGTCGGGATCATCGCCGGTGCCTTTTCGGGATCGCGGCTGGGCGGACCCATGGCGGAGCGGCTCGTGGCGCTGGGCCTGCCCGAGCGGTTTGCTGACAATGCCGGCTTTATCCTGGTGATCGCGATAACGACTTACCTCAGCCTGGTGGTGGGCGAGCTGGTGCCCAAGCAGCTGGCCTTGCGCGCGGCAGAGCCGATTGCGCTGGTCGCCTCGCGGCCGATGGCGATGGTGGCGCGGATCACCGCACCATTTGTGTGGCTGCTCGATCGGTCTTCCACGCTGCTGCTGCGGCTGGGCGGGGTGCGCAAGGCGGGCGAGGATGTGGTCACTGCCGAAGAGCTGCATATGATTTTTGCCGAGGCGACTCGAACCGGCGTAATCGAAGAAGACGAACGCGCGATCATGAGCGGGATCATGCGGCTGGCGACCCGCCCGGTGCGCGAATTGATGACGCCCCGGATCGAGCTCGATTGGATCGATCGTCGCGCCACCGAGGTTGAACTGCGCGCGGCAATGAAGGGAAGCCCGCATTCGCTGCTGCCGGTTACCGATGGCGCGCCGGATAATATCGTTGGCGTGGTCAAGGTTCGCGATGTTCAGGCCGCCTTGCTGGCGGGCAAGCGGGTGCAGCTCGCGCGGCTCATGAAAAAGGCCGAAATCATTCCGGATCAGCTTGATGCGATGGACGCCCTGCGTATTTTGCAGCAATCGGGCGTGTCGATGGCGCTGGTCCATGATGAGTACGGCCATCTTGAAGGGGTAGTCACGCCGGCCGATCTGATGGCTGCGATTGTTGGCAATTTCGTTAGCCACCTCGATGATGGCGATGTGCCGATGGTGGTAGAGCGTGAAGACGGCAGCCTGCTGATCGCGGGCGCGCTGCCGGCCGATGCGCTGGCCGACCGGCTTGGGCTCGAACTGCCCGGCGATCGCGATTACGCTACTGCGGCGGGTTACAGCCTGTCGGTGTTCAAGCATCTCCCCCGCGAGGGTGAGAGCTTCACCCGCCAGCACTGGCGCTTTGAAGTCGTTGATATGGACGGCCGCAAGATCGACAAGCTGCTGGTCAGCAAGGTGAAGACTGCGCCTGCTTTGGAAACGTAGGCGCCTCGACTTTTTTGGTTCACACGAAGACACGAAGAGGTTGTGCCAGGCCGCAGGCTTTCAAAATCATTTCGGGCGCTGGGCACCCAGCAAATATTTGAGCGCGGTTTTGCCGCAAACGAGAAATCTTCGTGTCTTCGTGTGACACAAAAAAGCCCGCCGTGCGGCGAGCCCTTTGATTTGTAAGCTGTATTCTGGATCAGCCCGGAATAACCGCCTGCGCCTCGCGCCCGTCACCTTGGGGGGCGGCGAGGATATCGCGGGTCACATCGCCCTTGGCGACCGTGTTGGTGGCCGGATCGCCGACAGTCGAGCGGATCGACGGAGCCGAAGTTCCAGCCCGGTTA
>JANMKT010000029.1:0-85367 GCA_031372185.1 Novosphingobium sp. | reverse complement strand
GGACCTGTTAACCGCGCCATCGAGGTTTGAAGCAAAATGGTCCAGCGCGAGGCGGATAGGTGCGGGAATAGTTATTCTATTTCAAGCCTATCCAACGCTGCGATGGGCCATTTTGGTCAAATCCGCTTGGACGGCAAAATGGCTTCCAGCTCGAACAGAAATGCGCTTGCAAAGACGTCCAGTCTTAACAGCGCGCATTTCCGCCCGATATGTTCGCCATTTTGCCGCCTCGAAGGTGCGGTTAACAGGTCCTGACCCTAATTGTTTAGTCCCGGCATTTGATGGGTTGAATTGATCGTAAATCTGTCTGGCTCGATTGTCCATATTTTCCCAATTTCGTCACCTGCGAACTTGTTCAGGGCCCATCGTGTCACAAGCCCGGAGCAAGTCGGATAGGGCCAAACCACTAGGAATTCTTCCGAATACCACGCTCCGGGTGTTCCGAGAAATGGGTTCTGAAACAAGTTCAGGATGACGAACAATGAGAGCTGAAGTGAATATGCGATTGCCCTGCCCTGTGGATGGGGGTGTACGGAGCCTGCGTTGATGCGGTGCCCCACACGGTTCCGGGCACCGCTCCCCCACCCCTCCCCAGCGGGGAGGGGTGGGGGAGCGGTTCAAGGTAAAATTATCGCGCCCTAATGGTACCTGCGCAACAAACCCGCCAGCTTGCCCTGAACCTGCACTTCGCCCGGCAGATAAAGCTGCGCATCATAGGCGGCATTGGCGGGGTCGAGCCGGACCTTGCCATCTTCGCGGCGCAGATATTTGAGCGTTGCTTCCTCGCCGCGGATCAGTGCGACCACAATCTCGCCATCGCGGGCAGTGTCGGTCCGGCGGATCAGCGCGTAATCACCATCGAGAATGCCCGCATCAATCATCGAATCGCCTGATACTTCGAGCGCATAATGCTCACCCGCACCAAGCAATGCGGCGGGAACGGGCAACATCGTCTGTCCCTCAAGCGCTTCGATTGGGACACCGGCGGCAATCCGGCCGTGGAGCGGAATCTCGATCACGTCGTTGGCAGCTGCAGGCTTGGTCGCTGCCGGACGAAGCGGGGTGAGCGCCGAATTGCTGTTGGCAGCAGCCCGTGCCGTAGTCGTGGTTACATCGTCGGGCTGACGCAGCACTTCCAGCGCGCGGGCCCGGTTGGGCAAACGGCGGATGAAACCGCGTTCCTCCAGCGCCGAGATCAGCCGGTGCACGCCCGACTTTGACTTGAGATCAAGCGCCTCCTTCATTTCCTCAAACGAAGGCGAAACGCCGGTTTCTTCAAGCCGGGTCTGGATGAAACGGATCAGCTCGTGCTGCTTGCGGGTAAGCATTCCTGCGCCACTCCCTTATGCGACGCATGTTCTTGCGCCGTTCAGTGAACGAATGCGGAACAAGTAAGCAACGTTTTGATTCGCGTCAAGCATTTCCGCCATTTTCGAGCAGATAGATCCGAACCGTGCTTCCGGCCTCGGCTGCAGGCGCGCCGGGCGCGCGTTCGATCAACGCATTGCTGCGGGCCAGGGCCGCCAAAGCGCCGCTGTCCTGCATCACGTCGGGCGAAACCATGTGGCCATTCCAGACCCCGCGGAGGAACTCTCGGCGGTCTCCACCAGCACTCATGGCGCCGGAGAGCTGCGCTATAACCGGTTTCGGCAACGGGTCGTCCGATCCGGCCAGCACACGGATCAGTGGCAGGAGGAAAAGAAATGCGGTGACATGGTTCGACACCGGGTTGCCGGGCAACCCCAGCACAATCTGGTGGGCTTTGCTGGCAACCATCAACGGCTTGCCCGGCTTGATCGCCACCTTCCAGAAATCGAGCCGCGCACCCCACGCCTCCAGTGCCGGACGGACCAGATCATGATCGCCTACCGAAGCGCCGCCGGTGGTGACGATTACATCGGCGTGGGCCGCTTGCTCCAGCGCCTTGGCCAGCAGGGCCAGATCATCACCGACCGGGCCGATCCGGGTGATCTCGCACGGCAAGGCACTGACCAGTGCGGCAAGCATCGCCCCATTGCTGGCGGGGATCTGGTGCACCTCGCAATTCCGCGGATCGGCCGCCAGCTCATCGCCGCTGTCGATGATCGCGATGCGTGCTTTCCGGCGCACGGCGAGGTGGCTGTGGCCAGCCGACAGCGCCAGTGCAACATGCGCCGGGCCGATCTTGGCGCCCACCTCAAGCAGCACCGCTCCGCCTGAGAAATCCATGCCCATACGGCGGATATGCTTATTTTCGGGCGAAGGTGGTGTGCCGGTGAGGGTGAGGCGGCCTGCATCGCGGCGGAGATCCTCCTGGACGATCACCGCACCCGCATCACCTGGCAGCAAGGCTCCGGTCGATATGCGCACCGCCTCGCCGTGCGCCATCAAACCTGCATAGGGATGCCCTGCGGCGCTCTCCCCGACCACTTGCCACGGTCCGGCAAGATCGCCCGAAATCACCGCATAGCCATCCATCGCCGAGAGGTCGGCGGGGGGCTGGGTGCGGGCTGCGATCAGTGGTTCGGCCAGATAACGACCCAAGGCGCTGGCGACATCGACGCGTTCGATTGCCAGTGGGCTCGCCAGCGCCAGCAGCCGCGCCTGCGCCTCGTCCAGTGGGAGCGGCGCGCTTGCCATCAGGCCGGGGCTTTCCAATCGCCCGATTTGCCGCCGCGCTTTTCGATCAGGCGCAAATCCTCGATCACCATGCTCTTGTCGAGCGCCTTGGCCATGTCGTAGATCGTCAGCAGCGCCACCGAAGCTGCGGTCAACGCTTCCATTTCCACACCGGTTTTTCCGGTGAGAGCGGTAGTTGCTGCAACACGCAGGGCGCCGTCCTCAAAGTTGAACTCAACCCCAACCATATCGAGCACCAGGGGATGACATAGCGGGATCAGTTCGCCGGTCTTTTTCGCGGCCATGATCCCGGCAATCCGTGCCGCAGCCAGAACATCGCCCTTGGGCACATCGCCATCGCGGATCGCGGCCAGCGCCTCTGCCGACATCCGGATCCGGCCAGCGGCGATTGCCACGCGCCGGGTTGCCGCCTTGCCACCGACATCAACCATCCGGGCGTTACCCTGGGCGTCGAGATGGGTGAGGTCAGCCATTGAGCAATGTCCTGGTTGCTGCTGCGATATCAGCCTGCCGCATCAGACTCTCACCGACAAGGAAAGTCCGTACGCCGCACTTGGCGAGCCGGAGCAAATCGGCGTGTGAATTGATCCCGCTTTCGCTGATCAGCAAACTTCCTTCGGGAGCGAGGCCGACCAGCCGCTCGGTGGTGGCAAGATCGGTGACGAAGCGTTTGAGATCGCGGTTGTTGACCCCGATCAGGCGGCTGTTGAGGGTGGCTACACGGGTCATCTCGGCCTCGTTGTGCACTTCTAGCAGCACATCCATCCCGCGTTCAATGGCGGCGGCCTCAATCTCGGCCATTTGCGCATCGTCCAATGCGGCAACGATAATCAGGATCGCATCGGCACCGATGCTGCGGGCTTCGGCGACTTGCCAGGGGTCGACCATGAAGTCCTTGCGCAGCACCGGCAGGGCGCAGGCGGCGCGGGCGGCGATCAAATAATCCTCATGGCCCTGGAAAAACGGCGCGTCGGTCAGCACCGAAAGACAGGCCGCGCCGCCGGCTTCGTAGGCGCGCGCATGGTCGGCGGGATGAAAATCGGCGCGGATCAGACCCTTTGACGGGCTGGCCTGCTTGATTTCGGCGATCAGCGCGAAGCGGTCCGCAGTGTTGGCCTCCAGCGCAGCGCGAAAGCCGCGCGGGTCGGTTTGCGCGGCGGCGCGGGTGTCCAGTTCGGACAAGCTGACGCGTCTTTTGCGCGAAGCAACTTCCTCGCGCTTGGTGGCGCAGATTTCGGTGAGCTTGTCGGTCATTTCACGGTCTCGATCCAGCAATCCAGTAGTGTCTTGGCCAGTCCCTTGTCGATCGCCTCGGCGGCTTCCTCGACACCGGCGTACCAATCATCCACCTCGTCAGCGACGATCAATGCTGCTGCAGAATTTAGCAATACGGCATCACGGTAGGCTCCGGGCTCGCCGATCAGCAAACGGCGCAGCGCAGCGGCATTGTAATCCGCCTCGCCGCCGCGCAGCGCTTCGAGCGGGTGTGGCATCAACCCCATATTGTCGGGCGAGATTTCGGTTCCAACGCCCGGCAACCCGACAGTGGCCATGTAACTCGTTCCGGCGATCGACAGTTCATCAAGGCCTTCCGCGCCCGAAACGATAATGGCCGCTTCGGTTCCCAGCAGCGTCATGGCGTCGCGATAAAGCGCAATCAGGGCGGGACTGGCGACACCGACCAGCTGCCGCGTGACCCCGGCCGGATTGGCAAGCGGTCCGCACAGGTTGAAGATCGTCCGCCGGCCCAGTGCCTTGCGGATCGGCGCGACGCGGGTAAGCGCGGGATGATGGGCTTGGGCAAACAGGAAGGCGATGCCAAGATCGGGCAGGGTCTGTTCGGCAAGCTCGCTTGCCCGGGCGAGATTGAGTCCCAGCGCCTCGAGCGTATCAGCGCCGCCTGCCTTGCTGGAAGCCGCGCGGTTGCCATGCTTGGCGACCGGCACGCCGCAGGCCGCGACGACCAGCGCAACTGCGGTCGAGACATTCAGGCTATGCTGCCCATCGCCGCCGGTGCCGCACACATCGATTGAACCTTCGGGCGCGGTGACCCGCTTCATCCGGGCGCGCATGGCGAGCACCGCGCCGGCAACTTCAGCCGCCGTTTCGCCGCGATTGGCCAGATCGGTCAACGTCGCGGCGATTTCCTGATCGCCCATCTCGCCATCGAGCATCCGTCCGAACAGCGCTTCAGCTTCGATAGCAGTATAACTCATGCCAACGCGCGGACCGGGATTCCGCAGATCTCGAGGAAATTGGCGAGCAGCGCGTGGCCGTGCTGCGTGGCGATGCTTTCGGGGTGGAATTGCACCCCGTGGATCGGGTGGGCGGCGTGGCGGAAACCCATCACATGCGCGTCGTCCGAAGTGGCGTTGATCACCAGTTCGGCCGGCACATCCTCGACAATCAGGCTGTGATAGCGGGTCGCGATGAAGGGCGACGGAAGCCCCTTGAACAGGCCTGAGCCGTCGTGCGTCACCGGCGAGACCTTGCCGTGCATCAGTCCGCCGCGCACCACGCGTCCGCCAAAGTATTGTCCGATTGCCTGATGACCGAGGCATACGCCGAGCAGCGGCTTGCCGGCATCCGCACAGGCACCAACCAGATCGAGACTGATCCCGGCCTCATTGGGGGTGCATGGCCCGGGCGAGATCAGGAAGCCCTTGGCCCCCGAAGACAGCGCCTGTTCCGCGGTAATCGCATCATTGCGCACCACTTCAACCTCGGCCCCCAGTTCCATCAGATAATGGACCAGGTTCCAGGTGAAGCTGTCGTAATTGTCGATGACGAGAATGTGGGAGTTTGGGATCATGACAGCCGCCTATTGCCCGAAAGCGGCTTCGCCCGCCACTCTTACCGCTTCGCGCGCTGCTGCGATCAGGGCGCCAGCCTTGGCTTCGCATTCGCGTTGCTCGTATTCGGGCACGCTATCGGCAACGATCCCGGCGCCGGCCTGAACATGCAGCACGCCGTCCTTGATGATGCCGGTCCTCAGCACGATGCAGCTGTCGACCGAGCCATCGGGGGCGAAATAGCCGACGCCGCCCGCGTATGCCCCGCGGGTTTCGGGTTCCAGCTCGGCAATGATCTCGCAGGCACGGACCTTGGGCGCGCCACTGACGGTTCCGGCCGGGAAGCCCGCAAACAGTGCATCGATTGCGTCATGCTTGGCCGTATCGAGTTGACCGACGACATTGGAGACGATGTGCATGACATGGCTGTAGCGCTCGACCGTGTAGCTTTCGGTCACCTTGACGGTGCCGGTGGCAGCGACCCGGCCGACGTCATTACGGCCCAGATCGAGCAGCATCAGATGCTCGGCGCGTTCCTTGGGATCGGCGAGCAGGCTGAGTTCGTTGGCGCGGTCTTCTTCGGTTGATGCGCCGCGCGGCCGCGTTCCGGCAATCGGCCGGATCGTCACTTCGCCGTCGCGAACCCGGACGAGAATTTCTGGGCTTGAGCCGATCAGTGCAAAGCCGGGCAGATCGAGGAAGTAGAGGAAGGGGGAGGGGTTTACCCGGCGCAGCGCGCGGTACAGCGCCAGCGGGGGCAGGGTGAACGGGCAGGTGAATCGCTGCGCCAGTACAACCTGGAAGATGTCGCCCGCTTCGATGTAGGCCTGCGCGCGGGTGACCATTGCGGCGTACTCATTAGCCGCCATGGTCGGTGAAAGTCGGGGTTCGGGCGGGCCGGCATCGCTGATGGGAGGCGGGGCCGAACGGGCCAGGCGGCGCAAGGCATCGTCAATCCGGTCCTGTGCCTGTGCGAGCGCCTGTTTGGCTGCGCTATCAGAGGCCCAGACCGGCGCGACGCAGAACAGTTCGTCGCTCAGCCGGTCGAAGATCAGGATCAGCGCCGGGCGGACGAACAGCATATCGGGCAGTTCCAGCGCAGATTGGGCTGCACGGGGCAGTTTTTCGACCAAGCCGATTGTTTCATAACCGAAATAGCCGACCAGACAGGCCAGCGCGCGCGGCAAGGCGGGTGGCACATCGATCTTGCAGGATTCGACCAGCGCGCGAAGCTCAGTCAGGCTGTCTCCGGATTGGGCCGAAAAACCCTCGCGGTCATGCTGCCAGTTGCGGTTGATCTCGCAAGCCGCGCCACGCGCCCGGAACACCAGATCGGGATCAAGCCCGAGCAGGCTGTAACGCCCACGGACCTCGCCCCCCTCAACCGATTCAAGCAGGAAATCGCCGCGGCCCGGCTCGATGAGCTTGACAGCCGCACCGACCGGGGTCTCGCAATCGGCAATCAGCCGCCGCCAGACCAGCGCGGGACGTCCGGCAGCGAGCGCAGCATGGGCTGCATCCCAATTCTCTGGCCTGGCCATTATTATCGGACCGCCGACATGCCGAGGCGGCCTAGTTGCCGCCCACGAGTGACGTGCCAACCGAGCGGATTGCCGCCTCGTTGCGTTTCACGCCAACTTCAGCCCGGATTGCCGCGCGCAGCTGATCGCCAAGTTCGCGGCCCATCACTCCGTTAAGTTCAGTCTGGAGCCCGGCCAGGCGCGGGTCGGCAGGATTGATCGTGCCGGGGATCACATCCTTCAGCGCGATCACGTACCAGCCCCGGTTGCGTGGCGCCTGAAGCAGTTTGACACTGCCCTTGCTCATCGCAAACAGGAGGGTCAGCGGCTGGGGGACGTTTTTCTGGCCGGAAATCTGCTGACGCGGCATGTCTACCCGGTCAACCGGTGGCAGCGCCATGCCCAACGTTGCCATAGCCGCGCCCAGATCGGTGCCCTTCTTGACTATAGTCTCAACCTTCTGCGCCGCAGCCCTAGCTACGATTACGCCTTTGGATAGCTGCACGTCGATTGTCACGGCGGGCTTGATCGCAGCCAGCGGTGCCGGTGCCGACGCGATCAGCTCGTTCACATCGAAGATCAGGAAGTTCTTGCCAGCCTCGATTTCAGCGAGCTGTGGCTGGTTTTGGCCTTCCATCGAAAAAGCGGTTTGCAGCACCCGTGCCAGCACCGGCGGGGCGGTTTCAGTGGCACTGCCAAAGACCAGGCCATTGCTGGTCAACGGTGCGGTTTCACTCAGCGCCAAACCCAATTCCTTGGCGACATCAGTCAGGCTGGAGCCGCCATCAAACTCTTCCTCGATTTTTGCGGAAAAGTCGCTGAGAGCAGCCCGGCGTTTCAATTCGGCAAGCTGGGTGGTGAGTTCGCCCCGGACCTGATCGAGCGAGCGGGCAGGCTTGGTCTCGGTCGCGTCGACTCGCATCAGGTGCCACCCAAGCGCGCTGCGCACCGGTCCGGCGATCTTGCCGGTTGGGCTGGCGAAGGACGCATCGGCGACTGCTTGCGATGACTGACCAGATAGCGCCTGCTTTGAAATGGTGCCAATCGAAGCAGCGCTAAGCCCCTTGGCACTGGCGGCAGCTTCGAGTGACTTACCGGCTGCAAGCTCGGCCAAAACCGCACGGGCCCCGGCTTCGGTCGGCAGGATCAACTGGGTGATCCGCCGGGTTTCGGAAGCTGCATATTGTGCCTTGCCCGCATTATACCGCGCTGTAATCTCTGCCTCGGTTGGCGCAGGAACGTTTTTCAGGGCGCTTTCGGTAAAGCTGGCATAGCGGATCGTGCGGCGTTCGGGCAGAGTATAGTCATTGCGATGGGCTGCATAATAGCTGGCCAATTCCTGATCGCTGGGCACCGTGGCTGGTGCAAACGAAGCGGAAGGGAGCAGCGCGATCCCGCCGATCCGGCGTTCGGTCACCACGCCGGCATAGCGCAGCATGGCAGCGCGCGGGATTGTGACGCCGTAATCGGCTGGTGAAAGCAGCTGACGGGCGATCAGGCTCTGGGCGATATCGTCACGCACCTGGGCATCGGTCAACCCGCGCTGCTGGAGCAACTGGCGGTAGAGCGTGTCGCTGAAATTACCGTCAGGTCCGCGAAATGCGGCAATCTTGGCGATTTCGCTGTCGATCAGCCGTTCGCCGGCAACTACGCCGTGCTTTTCGCCGAACGCTGCCATTGCGGTGCGATCGAGCATTTCATTGAGCACCTGATTAAGCCCGCCTTGGGCCAGAAAGTCCTTGAGCGTGAGTTTGGGGTTCTCCTGACGCAGGTTTTCAGCCGCGCTGGAAGCGGCCTTGCTAAGTTGCGAGGTGCTGATCCGCTTGGAGCCAACCGTGGCGACCCGGTCACCGCCGGCGATCCCGCCAAAATTGCCACTTGAAGAGACATCGCCGCTGGCGAAGGCCAGGGCAATCAGGATCAGGAAGGCAAGAGTAATGCCAATGCCGATCTTACTTTTGGTAAAATTGCGGAAAAACTCGAACATGAACCCATCGCCAAATAGCTGCCGTGCCAACAATCCGGCACTTCGGCGGCGGCTTTACGGTTCAAACAGCAATCCCGCAATGGCCCGGCTGCATCGAATTGAGATCGGGTTTCGCGGTCGCTTAGGCGGGTTGCTCGTTCATTCTGCCGCACACACTTTGACAAAGGCAGGCTTGCTCGCCTAGCTGGAACCATAAGGCGGTTCCGCCTGGACCAGAAAAACATTGAAACTTGTGAGACTTAGATGGCAATTCGTCCCTATATCGTCGGCAACTGGAAGATGAACGGCACCCGCGCGATGCTCGCCGAGGCTCGGGCGATTGATCGCGGTGCGGCACGTTATCCCGCTGTGCGGGTGGCAATTGCGCCGCCTTTCACGCTGATCCCGGGCATGGTTGAGGCGTTGCAGGCGACCGAAATCGGTGCGCAGGATTGTCATGCCAGCGTCAGCGGTGCGTTCACCGGGGAAATATCCGCAGCGATGCTGGCCGATGCCGGGGCCGTCTTTACGATCGTTGGCCATAGCGAGCGGCGTGGCCAACATGGTGAAAATGACGCGATTGTCCAGGCCAAGGCTGACGCGGCGCTGGCGGCCAATCTCGAAGTGATTCTGTGCGTTGGCGAAACTGAGGCACAGCGCGATTCGGGTCAGGCCGAAGCGATTGTCACTGCCCAGCTTGATGGCTCGTTGCCTCGTGGAGAAGATGTCGCGGCGCATCTTTCGGTGGCTTATGAGCCGGTCTGGGCGATCGGCACCGGTCGGGTTCCCGAGGTGTCGGATGTCGGCGCCATGCACCGGGTAATCCGGGCCAAGTTGGTTGCGGTTTATGGCAAGCCAGGTGGCGACGTTACCATTCTGTACGGCGGCTCGGTCAATGGCGGTAATGCTGCCGAGTTGCTCGACGCAGATGAAGTGGGCGGGGCGTTGGTTGGCGGGGCGAGCCTGGCCGCAGATAGCTTCCTTGCGATTGTCGCAGCAGCGGGCGGGCCTAGCGAGGAATAGTCATCGCGCTCAAATACAGACCTCGCGGCTTGCGTCGCAGGCTTGCCGCGCCTAGATGCGCGGCAACATAGCTATTGCAGAGACACCCATGTCAGTTTTCATTTTCCTTACCGTTGTTCAGGCACTGATTGCAGCGAGCCTGGTTGGGGTCATCCTGATGCAGCGCTCCGAAGGCGGTGGCCTGGGTGTCGGCGGCAGTCCCGCTGGGCTGATGTCGGCGCGCGGTGCGGCGGATTTCCTGACTCGCGCAACTGCAGTGCTGGCGACGTTGTTCGTGGTGCTGAGCATCGTGCTGGCGGCGCTGGCCGTTCGGGCCAGCTCAGGCCGGATGATCGACACTTCGCTGGAACGAACAGCCGCTCCGGCAGCAGCAGCCAGTCCGGCACCGGTTGATCCGCTGGCCGGCGCAACCCAGCCGCTGACCACTGCACCTGGAGCTTCGCCGTCAGCTGCGGCTGATCCGCTTGCCCCTGCGTCCAAGCAGTAGGTTCACTTTATTGCGAGTAACCGGGCTCCTGCTGTGATCGGCGGGGGATAATCCTTGCTGCACTGCGATCTGTTGTGGATTGCCGCAGCAAGCGCTTGCGCGGGCGCCCTCCAACGGCTTAAGGCTTAATTCCCATGGCGCGGTACATTTTTATAACCGGCGGCGTGGTCTCCTCGCTCGGCAAAGGTCTTATGGCAGCAAGCCTGGCAGCACTGCTGCAGGCGCGGGGTTTTCGCGTGCGGATCCGCAAGTTCGATCCTTACCTCAACGTCGATCCGGGCACGATGAGCCCCTATCAGCACGGCGAAGTCTATGTGACCGATGACGGCGCAGAAACCGACCTCGATCTGGGGCATTATGAGCGCTTTACCGGCGTTTCAGCGCGGCAGTCAGACAACATCACCTCTGGCCGGATCTATCAGAATATCATCACGCGCGAGCGCCGCGGCGATTATCTTGGCGCAACAGTTCAGGTGATCCCCCATGTAACCGATGCGATCAAAGAGTTCGCCCTTCAGGAGACCGAGGACCTCGATTTCGTATTGTGCGAAATTGGCGGTACCGTCGGTGATATCGAAGGGCTGCCGTTCATCGAAGCCCTGCGCCAGCTGCGCAACGAGCTGGGCCGCGAACAGACTTGCTCGATCCACGTCACACTGGTCCCCTATGTTTCGGCAGCCGGCGAACTCAAGACCAAGCCAACGCAGCATTCGGTCCGCGAGCTGACCAGCCTGGGCATCCAGCCCGATTTGTTGCTGTGTCGCTGCGAGCATCCGCTGCCTGAAACCGAGCGTGCCAAGATCGCGCTGTTCTGCAATGTCCGCAAAGAGGCTGTAATCCCTGCGCTGGACGCTTCCAGTATCTATGCAGTGCCGCTCCAATATCACGCTGAAGGGCTTGATGCCGAGGTCTTGCGGCACTTTGGCTTGACCAGCGATGCGCCGGATCTGTCGCGCTGGGCCGATATCGTCGATCGCTATCAACACCCGGAAGGCGAAGTGACGATTGGCGTGGTTGGCAAATATGTCGGGCTGCAGGACGCCTATAAGTCGTTGAATGAAGCGCTGGTCCATGGCGGAATGGCACACCGGGTGAAGGTGAATATCCGCTGGATTGACGCCGAATTGTTCGAAGCAGATGACAGTGAAATCGCTGCCCTGCTTGAACCAATGCACGCCATCCTGGTTCCCGGCGGTTTCGGTGAGCGCGGTTCCGAAGGCAAAATCGCCAGCGTCCGCTTCGCCCGCGAGCGGAGGGTGCCGTTCTTCGGGATATGCCTGGGCATGCAAATGGCCTGCATCGAAGGTGCTCGCAATACGGCTGGAATTGCCGAGGCGTCCTCAACCGAATTCGGCCCAACCACTGAACCGATTGTCGGAATTATCACCGAATGGATGAGCGAGGAGGGTATCCAGACCCGCGCTGCCGGCGGCGATCTGGGCGGAACCATGCGGCTTGGTGCCTATGAGGCAAGGCTCACCGGAAACAGCCACGTCGCCAATATCTATGGGGCAACAACCATCTCCGAGCGCCACCGTCATCGCTACGAAGTCAATATCGCTTATCGTGATCGGCTTGAGCAGGGTGGGCTGGTGTTCTCTGGTATGTCACCTGACGGGCTACTTCCCGAAATTGTCGAGCGGCCGGATCATCCATGGTTCGTGGGCGTACAGTTCCATCCCGAACTCAAGAGCCGCCCGTTCGATCCGCATCCATTGTTTGCCGGTTTCATCGGCGCGGCCTTGCGCCAGGCGCGTCTGGTCTGAGCGCGGCTGAGGCGGGCCACTTCTGCCCACCTCAAAACCGCTTCGATCAAACGATGATCAGCTCAGGCCGCAGCGCTGGTTTTTTGCTGTCGGGCACGGCCGATAGCGACTTTTGCGCACCGACGGCGATCTTCCTTGGCTTCATCGCTTCGGGGACTTCGCGGACGAGTTCGATGGTCAGCAACCCGTCTTCCAGATTTGCATTACCGACCAGCACGAAATCGGCCAGTTCAAAGCGGCGCTCGAACCCGCGCTGGGCAATTCCAACGTGGAGGAATTCGGCGTCAGCCGCCTCATCGCCCTTGCGGCCTTGCACGATCAGAAGGTTCTGCTGGGCAGTTATCTCAAGATCAGCCGATTTGAATCCGGCGACGGCGAGTGTGATGCGATAATGATCCTCGCCCCGGCGCTCAATATTAAACGGCGGGTAATTGTCACCGGCACTTGCCCGCGAGTTGTTTTCCAGCAGATCGAACAGCCGGTCAAACCCGACAGTAGAGCGGCGATAGGGAGTAAAATCAAAACGGTTCATGATAAAAATCCTCCTTTGAGCAATCTTTAATCTCTCGAAGCCCGTTCCTGGCGCTTCGCTGCGGTGTCACCCCCATGCGGGCCATGACACCAAAACGAAGATATGATAGCACGGACTTGTTTCAAGGGGGCGGAAGCCACAACGAAGGAAAGTGCATGAGCTCCCCGCAGATTGAGATTTACTCCAAGTGGGGCTGTCCGTTTTGTTCCCGCGCCAAGGCACTGCTGGATGGCAAGGGCGTGAAATACGACGAATATGACATCACCATGGGCGGGCCAAAGCGCATCGAAATGGTGGAACGTGCACCCGGCGCGAGCAGCGTTCCACAGATATTCATCGGCAATGTGGGGATCGGCGGCTGCGATGAACTCATGGCGCTGGATGCTTCCGGCAAGCTTGACCCGTTGCTGGGCTGCTGAGGCGTGATCCGCCGATGACCCGCATCGCCGTGCTGCAAATGACTGCCAGAATCGATCCGGCGGTCAATGCGGCGACCCTGGTGGGCGCGGTAGGCGCGGCGGCGATGGCGGGGGCAGAGATGGTCTTTACCCCTGAAATGTCCGGCCTGCTTGACCGAAATCGCGAAAGGGCGCGGGCTCATATTGTGACCGAAGCCGAAAACCCGGTGCTGGCTGCGGTTCAAGAGGTGGTGGCACGGGCCGGGATCTGGGTCGCGATCGGGTCGTTGGCAGTGCTGCGCGAAGATGGCCGCTGGGCCAACCGCTCGCTGCTGGTCGATGCCAGCGGCAATGTTGCCGCCCGCTATGACAAGCTGCATATGTTCGATGTCGATCTGGCCAGTGGCGAAAGCTGGCGCGAATCCAGTGCCTATGCGCCGGGCGAGGCGCTAGCTGTGGCCGAAACGCCGATCGGCCGTCTAGGCCTGACGATCTGTTATGATTTGCGCTTCCCGGGGCTGTTCGAAGCGTTGGGCCGGGCCGGCTGCGATGCGATTTCGATCCCCGCCGCCTTTACGGTGCCGACGGGTGCCGCGCATTGGCATATCCTGCAGCGCGCCCGCGCGATCGAGGCGAGCGCCTTTGTCATCGCCGCCGCCCAAGTTGGCACCCATGAGGATGGCCGAAGCACCTATGGCCATAGTCTGGTCGTCGACCCGTGGGGCGATGTGCTGCTCGATATGGGCGGCGAGGCGGCGGGGCTGAGCTTTGTCGATCTGGATCGAAAGCGGCTTGCTGAGGTGCGGGAGCAATTGCCCAGCCTTGCAAATCGTCGCATGATTCCCGATCTGCCTACATAATGATTGTTTTTGATCTTGAATGCCAATCGGCAGGACACCGGTTCGAGGGATGGTTTGGCTCAACCGAAGACTTCGGCCGGCAATGCGAAGCAGGTTTGGTCCATTGCCCGGCTTGTGGTTCGACAGCTGTAAGCAAGGCCCCGATGGCGCCCAATGTCAGCCGCAAGGGCAATCAGATTGCCCAAGTTTCGCAGGCGCCGCAACCGCAGTCTGCAGTCGGCGGGGCGCTGCCGCCAGAAGCTGCCACGGTGATCCAGGCTATGGTGCAAATGCAAGCCGAAGCGCTCAAACATTCACGCTGGGTAGGTGACAAGTTTGCCGAACAATCCCGCGCGATCCATTATGGCGAACGCGAAGCAGAGGTGATCCACGGCCAGGCTACTCCGACGCAGGCAATCGAGCTGATCGAGGAGGGTATTGCGCTCGTTCCACTACCATTTCCGGTCGCAGCGCCGGACGAACTCAACTGATTGCCAGCGGCGGCGCGCCTGCTTAAGAGAGCGTCGTGCGCCCGTAGCTCAGCCGGATAGAGCACCAGATTCCTAATCTGGGGGCCATGGGTTCGAATCCCGTCGGGCGCACCACACTCATACCAGATCTCGATGATCGGAACCTATAAAGCCCCTCCCCAACGGGGAGGGGGGAATGAGTCAGAATCATCGAGATCTGGTATCAGCCGTCGATCTGTAAAGCCCCGCGCCGGATCTGATCGGCTTCCATCGATTTGAACAGCGCGGTGAAATTGCCCTCGCCAAAGCCTTCGTCCTTCTTTCGCTGGATGAATTCGAAGAACACTGGCCCGACCATGGTTTTCGAGAAGATTTGAAGCAGCAGGCGCGGGTCATTATTTTCGGTCGAGCCATCGAGCAGGATGCCGCGGGTTTGCAGCGCATCGACCGGCTCGCCGTGTCCCGGCAAACGCTCGGCCAGCATCTCGTAATAGGTCGCTGGCGGAGCCGGGGCGAAGGGGGTGCCGAGCGCCTTTAGCTTGTCCCAGGCAGTATAAAGATCGTCGCAGGAAAAGGCGATGTGCTGGATGCCTTCGCCATTATAGGCGCGCAGGTATTCCTCGATCTGGCCGCCTCCCTTCTGGCCTTCCTCATTGAGTGGAATGCGGATCTTGCCATCGGGCGCGGTCATCGCCTTGCTGGTCAGGCCGGTATATTCACCCTTGATGTCGAAATAGCGGATCTCGCGGAAGTTGAAGATCCGTTCATAAAAGGCCGCCCAATGGGCCATCCGCCCGCCGTAAAGGTTGTGGGTAAGGTGATCGATTATCCGCATGCCTGCGCCAACTGGATGGCGGTCAGCGCCGGGTTCATAGTTGAAGTCAATGTCATAGATGCTCAGGCCGTCATCGCCGTAGCGGTCGATCAGGTAGATGATCGAGCCGCCGATGCCGCGAATGGCAGGCAGGCTGAGTTCCATCGGGCCGGTTCGGACTTCAACCGGTTCAGCTCCGCGTTCGAGCGCCAGAGCATAGGCTTTGGCCGCGTCGCGCACGCGAAAGGCCATCCCGCAGGCGGAGGGGCCGTGTTCGGCGGTGAAATAGGCAGCCGGGCTACGCGGCTCGTAATTGGCGATCAGATTGATCTCGCCCTGACGCCACAGCTGGACATCCTTGGAGCGATGCCGGGCGATGAGGGCAAATCCCATTGCCGCGAACACCGGTTCGAGCACACCCTTTTCAGGCGCCGAGAACTCAACGAATTCGAAGCCGTCGAGGCCAAGCGGGTTATCGAACAGGTCAGTCATGGCAGCGGCTCGTAAATAGTTTCAATAGAAACCAGATTGGCAACATCCACACGGAAATGTCAAGTCTTGCAAACCTGCTGCCAGGCTTCGCTGAACGGATCAACCTCGCCTAGCGCCAACCATTGGCTTGCGCTTTGCGCTCAGCTTCAGCGTCAAGTGGACCGCCTTTGACCATTTCCTGCGCTGCGGCGAGGATATCGCCATCAGCTGCCCCGGCCTGGCGATAATCGGTGCTGGCCGCCGCGCTGCCCGGCCGCTCCATCCGCAAACGCCAGCCGCGCGCTTCACGGCAAGCGATACCGGCCAGCTTGGCCCCAGAAAAACCGCGGCACAACGAACCATCTTGCGTGAGAAAACTCAGCAATATCCGGGGATCGGCCGTAGGTTCCTGATTGGCTGCAAGCTGCCCGGTCAATGCGGCGTCAAGGGGTCCGGCAGCGTAATGCTGGCCATTCTGGGTCCGCACCTGCTCATCGGTGACCCCGCGCGGGATTATCAGGAACAGCACCAGGCAAGCCGCCAGCGCAGGACCGATAAAACGGACGTTGCGGAGCGTTATCCAGCGGCGCTCGGCCTTGCGGGCGCGTACTTCAGACAGATCGACGACCTTGCGGGACTGCTCGATTGCATCGGTCAGTTCCGCTGGGATCGGCTCATCCAGCACGGGGGCGTAATGCGTCGCCAGCAGGCCGCGAAGTCCGCTCTGTGCTGCAACTTCCGTGGCCAGTTCCGGCGAAGCCGCGATTTCACGGGCGACTCGCGCTGCCGTGACCTCGTCCAGCTCGCCATCGATATAAGCCGCCAGCAATTCGCGATCGATCGTCATCGGGTTTCTCCCAAGGCCAGAAGCAAAGCCTCACGACCGCGGACCAGGCGCGAAGCAAGCGTCCCAGGTGGACAACCGACAATCTCCGCCGCTTCGGCATATTTATAGCCTTCGACCATCACCAGCAACACTGCCTCGCGTTGGTCGTCTGGCAGGGTGGCCATGGCGCGATCAACCATTGAAAGCTCAACCGCAGCTTCCTGCGCGCCGTCCATACCAACCGAGAGGCCCGCTTCTTCATCGACGAAACTACGGTTGCGGCGGCTGCGGGACCTGGTTTCATCGATCCACAGATTACGCATGATTCGGTAGATCCAGCTATCAAGACGGGTGCCAGCCTGCCATTGGTTGCGCGACAGGAGCACTCGCTCAACGGTCATCTGGCACAAATCGTCGGCATCGCTGCGATCGCGTGCCAAACCAACCGCGAACCTGCGAAGGCGCGGTAGTAAGGCGGTGAGGCAATCCTCGAAGCTGTCAGTCTTGGTCAGAGCCGTTTTCCATGGATGAAACGAAGCGGATGGAACGTTTCATCCATGCCCGATAAAGAATAATTCGCGAGGACACCATGCGCACTGCTTCCATTGCCCTTTTTCTGGCCGTTCTGTTCGGCGCACCGTCCCAGGCCCAGCTTGGCCTGCCGTCGCTCCTGCCACTCCCCGGCGCCGTGATCGATCGCACCACCGGGGCGATCGGCACCACGCTGGACGGTGCCACGGGCCAGATCGGACGGCAGCTGGAGCAGGTGCGGCTTGACCGGATCGATCGGTTGCTCAGTTCCAATCGCGGCACAATTGAGCGGGATATCAATGGTGCCCCGGCTCGGCGTGGAGAATTGCTGATGCTCGATCCTGCGCCGGATGTTTTGACCCGGTTGAACCAGGCGGGTTTTGAACTTGTCGAGCAACGCCTGCTCGCCGGACTGGAGATGACGGTTACCCGGTTCAATATTCCCAAGGGGATGTCGCTCGCCAATGCCCAGCAGCTCGCAACCCGGCTCGCGCCCGATAGTGAGGTGACTGCCGATCAACTTCACTTCGCCAGTGGTTCGTTGGCGAAAACCGCCCTCCCGCGAATGGGGCTTCCGGCTGTGGCAGCTATCAGCGAACCGGTCGGTTTTATTGATGGGGCGCCGGGTGGCGCTACGCCGGTTGCGGCTATTCAGCCGTTTGCCATCGGCACTGCCAGCGCCAACAATCACGCCAGCGCGGTCGCTTCGCTGCTGTTCAGGGCCGGAGTGCAGCGAATTTATGCAGCGGATGTTTATGGCGGGGATCCGGCTGGCGGGGGGGCGTTTGCCATCACGCGCGCGTTAGACTGGCTGGTCAGGCAGAAAGTTCGAGTGGTCTCGGTCAGTCTGGTGGGGCCAGCCAATCCGGTGCTGGCGAGGGCAATCGCTGCGGCGCGCGCGTGCGGCACTACGATTATCGCGGCGGTTGGCAATGACGGTCCGGCGGCACCGCCAGCTTATCCAGCCTCTTATGTCGGCGTTCTTGCTGTAACTGGTGTCGATGGCCGTAACCGGGCGTTGATCGAAGCGGGCAGGGCGCTTCACCTCGATTATGCGGCTCCCGGCGCCGATATGCTGGCGGCCGATGCGGTTGGCCGGTTGGTGAGAGTACGCGGGACATCGTTCGCAACCCCGCTGGTCGCAGCCCGCGCCGCGGCAGCGCTGCAATCGAGGGGCGCGCCAACGATTGTATCGATCCTTGATCGCGAAGCCCGTGATCTGGGTAAGCGCGGCCCCGACACTACCTTTGGTCGCGGACTACTGTGCCATGAATGCAAAATAAAACATTGAATAACAGTGCCATGCGATTTTAATTGGTAATTAATGGATAAATTTCAGGCGTCCATACGTTTTTCTCACAAGCGCTCCGAACAAGGTGCGCTGGCTCAGAGATCAACGAAGGATTGACGCTATGAAAACTATCATTCTTGCATCGGCAGCACTTTTTGTTGCCACAGCCACACCCTCACAGGCCCAGCTACTTGGTGGCAGCGGTGGTCTGGGAGGCTCGCTCGGCGGCACACTGGGCAGCCAGGGTCCGATTGGCCTTCCGGACATGCGTTCGATTGAAAGCACCACGCGTGGCACGACTTCAGGAACAGCCGATGCGGCAGCTACCAAGTCGGTTGATCGCCGCAGCGGCCGCGCCAATGCCGGTGGTTCGGCGAATGCTTCGGGTGACGGCGGGCTCGCTCAAACAATTTCAACCCCGATGCGCGATCTCTCGGCCAATGGCTCGGGCAATGGCAGCGCCAGTGGTTCGGGCAATGCTGACGCTCAACTGATCGGCACGGACGGTTTGCGGAGCGCGGCTTCGAGTACGCGCAATTCCGCTGGCGCATTCGCAACTAGCAGCCGTGACGCAGCCAGTTCGGCTGATGGACGGTCTGCTTCGGTCGTCGGTTCGGCTGCGGGCAATGCAACCGGTTCGGCCAACGGGCTGCTTTCAGGCGCTGCCGGTTCGGGTTCTGGCAATGCAGCGGGTTCGGCCAATGGGCTGCTCTCTGGCGCGACTGGTTCAGGTTCAGGCGATGTAATAGGTTCTCCCGATGGGCTGTTCTCTGGTGCGGCAGGGCAATTGGCTTTGGCTGGCAGTGCAGCGGGCAACGCTGACGGGACCTTCGATGTCGCGCGCGGGATGCGGATCGTTTCGCCCGATGGCGAGAAGATTGGCAAGGTCCGCGAGGTAATCACTGACACCGAAGGAAAGGTTCAGGAACTCGTGGTCAAGGTAGATGGCGAGACCGCGCGCATCCCCGCCTCAAACTTCACCGGCACTGGCACGGTCCTGATCTCCGGGATGACAGAAGGCCAAATCAAGGATGAAGCCAATCGTCAGGAAGATACTTCAGGCAAATAACTCTCCGATCGCCCTCTCCCCCCCAACTCTCGTAGGGCGATCGCGCCCGGAATGGTCCTCCCGCCATTCCGGGCGCAC
Organism: Novosphingobium sp.; assembly: GCA_031372185.1. Classification (GTDB taxonomy): domain Bacteria; phylum Pseudomonadota; class Alphaproteobacteria; order Sphingomonadales; family Sphingomonadaceae; genus Novosphingobium. The sequence continues at coordinate 65,875 of JANMKT010000029.1, read as the reverse complement.
TTTCGTCTGACTTTGTTGCATTCTTACGGCTGGTAATGCGAAATTGCTTGAACCGCCGAAATAACTGTGATTCTAAGGGTTCATGACGAATGGCCAACGCAATCCGAAGCTCGCAAATAAAGGCATGACCCAGGGCGTTGCCTGGATCTGTCTTCTGCTGCTGGGCGCAATGGCGCTTGCGGGTCCAAGTGGATTGTTGGCGTGGAGCGAAAACAATCGCGTTCTGGCGCAGCATCAAAAGGAATTAACGCTGCTCGTTGCCCAGCGGGACGAACTCAAGAACCGGGTTGCGCTGCTCGATCCGCGCCATGCCGATCCCGATCTTGCCGGTGAATTGCTGCGCAGCAATCTCAATGTCGTCCATCCCGACGAAATGGTGATGTTGCTCGACTAACTGCTGTCCGCAACTTCATGTGGAATCGCTACAAAATACGTATGGAGCGGTTTCCCTAATTGAAGCTGTCCCCTATAGGCAGATCAATAATCCGCCTTAGGGGATAGCATCTTGGCCAAGCCCGCGACCAGCCGAACACGTTCAAAAAAGGGCGCGCTTGCCAAGGCAGCGTCAGACGAGAAGAGCTTCGCGCTACGCAGCCTTGAACAGGCGCATGCCGAAAACAAGCGCTTTGCTGCAACCGATGCCGAGTTGATGCATTTCTATGAGCAGATGCTGCTGATCCGCCGCTTTGAAGAGCGCGCCGGGCAGCTTTACGGCCTCGGCCTGATTGGCGGGTTCTGTCATCTGTACATCGGCCAGGAAGCCGTGGCGGTCGGGCTTCAGTCCGCGCTTGATGCCGAGCGCGACAGCGTCATCACCGGCTACCGCGATCATGGGCACATGCTGGCTTATGGGATTGATCCCAAAGTCATCATGGCCGAGTTGACCGGGCGGCAAGCGGGCATCTCGCATGGCAAGGGCGGCTCGATGCACATGTTCAGTGTGGAGCACAAGTTTTACGGCGGCCATGGGATTGTCGGCGCTCAGGTCTCGCTTGGTGCGGGGCTCGCGTTTGCGCATAAATACCGTGAGGATGGCGGCGTTTGCATGGCCTATTTCGGCGATGGCGCGGCCAACCAGGGCCAGGTTTATGAGAGCTTCAACATGGCCGCGCTGTGGAAGCTGCCGATCATCTTCGTGATCGAAAACAACGGCTATGCAATGGGCACGGCAGTCAAGCGCAGCTCGGCAGAGACCGAATTCTATCGCCGCGGCACATCGTTCCGCATTCCGGGAATGGCGGTCAACGGCATGGACGTGCTTGAAGTCCACGCCGCCGCGCAGGTTGCGCTTGATTTCGTCCGCGCTGGTAACGGCCCGGTGCTGATGGAGCTAAGCACCTATCGCTATCGCGGTCACTCAATGTCCGACCCGGCCAAATACCGCAGCCGCGAGGAAGTGCAGGATATGCGTGACAACCATGATCCGATCGAAGCGGCCAAGGTCGAACTGCTCGCCCGTGGGGTCACGGAAGACGCGCTCAAGGATATTGACAAGCGAATTCGCAGCACCGTTTCTGAAGCGGCTGATTTTGCAGAGAACTCGCCAGAACCGGCGATGTCCGAACTCTACACCGATGTGCTGGTGGAGAGCTACTGATGGCAATCGAACTGAAAATGCCCGCCCTGTCGCCGACCATGGAAGAAGGCACCCTGGCCAAATGGCTGGTCAAGGAAGGCGATACAGTCAAATCCGGTGATATCCTGGCCGAGATCGAAACCGACAAGGCGACGATGGAATACGAGGCCGTCGATGAAGGTACTATCGGACAGATCCTGATCCCTGAAGGCAGCGAAGGGGTGAAAGTCGGCACCGTGATCGCGGTAATGGGTGGTGAGGGGGGCACCATCGTCCCCGCGAAAGCGGGGACTGCTGGCCTCGTCGATGTGATTGCGGAACGAAACGCCAAGGCTCCAGCGACCCTGGGTCAAGTCCGGGACGACGCGAAAAAGAACGCCCCGCGCAAGGCCGATCCCTCTATTCCGGCTGGCACAAATATGAAAACCTCAACTGTGCGTGAGGCCTTGCGCGATGCCATGGCCGAAGAAATGCGCCGCGATCCCCGCGTTTTCGTTATGGGTGAAGAAGTTGCCGAGTACCAGGGCGCTTATAAGGTCACCCAGGGTCTGCTCGACGAGTTTGGACCAAAGCGGGTGATCGACACTCCGATCACGGAATACGGCTTTGCTGGGATCGGCACCGGCGCGGCGATGGGCGGCCTTCGCCCGATCATTGAGTTCATGACGTTTAACTTCGCCATGCAAGCAATTGATCATATTATTAATTCTGCGGCTAAGACCAATTACATGTCCGGAGGCCAGATGCGCTGTCCGGTGGTGTTCCGCGGTCCCAATGGCGCGGCCAGCCGGGTCGGCGCACAGCACAGCCAGAACTATGGCCCGTGGTATGCCAGCGTTCCGGGCCTGGTGGTGATCGCGCCCTATGACGCGGCGGACGCCAAAGGCCTGCTCAAGGCCGCGATCCGCAGCGAAGATCCGGTGGTTTTCCTGGAGAATGAGCTGGTTTATGGGCGCAGCTTCGAATTGCCCGAACTCGATGATCACGTTCTGCCGATTGGCAAGGCGCGGATCATGCGTGAGGGCACGGATGTGACCATCGTCAGCTATTCGATCGGGGTCGGACTGGCCCTGGATGCAGCCGAGACACTCGCCGCAGAAGGCATCAACGCCGAGGTAATCGACCTGCGCACGCTGCGCCCGCTTGATCGCTCGGCAGTATTGACGAGCCTGGCCAAGACCAATCGGCTGGTTGTGGCCGAGGAAGGCTGGCCTGTGTGCGGCATTGCCTCCGAGATCATGGCAATTTGCATGGAGGAGGGCTTCGATCATCTCGATGCCCCGGTGCTGCGGGTCTGCAATGAAGATGTGCCGCTGCCCTATGCCGCCAATCTGGAAAAGGCGGCGCTGATCGATCCCGCAAAGATTGCCGATGCGGTGCGGCAGGTTTGTGATCGCTCAAATTAGCGCGGTTCAGGTGCCTACGTAGAACGAGCGGGTTTCAACCATGGTTGGACCGGGGACTCCAAGGAATGCGACCGGATTGTACGGCGTGTAGGTGATCGTGGCAGTGAACTTGGTGGTGCCGCTGATATCCGAATTCGGCTTGGTGACGGTGACGTCGAGGTTGTCGTCATCCAGAGCATATGGCGAATTTATTGCAATCGCGATCGCTTGGTTCTGAATCTCGGTCACGCCGATCTTGTTCACCTTCTGATATTCGACGAGGGTATAGCGCGCGACATCGGATGAAATGGAGCGGATTGAATTATAGCTCATCATCTGCAAACCGATGAACATGATGCCCAGCATCATCCCGATCAGAGCTGGCGCAAGAATGGCAAACTCAATCAACGCGGAGCCGCGTCTATCGCAAAAGATGCTCTTCAAGATCTGGCGATTTTTCATCCGACCTGCACTGTCCTGACAACGTTATAATTCAAAGCCTGGCCAACGCCGAAACCCGTCCAGCTTGGCGAATAGGTATCGCTGAAGCTTACCTTGACATAGGTGGAAACAACCGAGCCAGTAGCGCAGCTTGAGCTGCTGGTTACCAAAGTCGCAGCTGTTCCGCAGCGATAGACCTTGGCCACGGTGACCTGATCGGTTCTCAGCGCCAGCGACGCGACGACCACTTCCTTTATTTTCACGGTATCGGTTGCGGTGCCGCTCGAAACGGCAAAGACGATGCCTTCGACATCCGCTGCAGCGCTCTGCAGTTGATGCTGGCGGGCGATCATACGGCTGACATCGTAACTGCCCAGCGCCATCGTCAGCAGCACTGGTGCCACAATCGCAGTTTCAATAATGGTCGTTCCGCGCCCGTCCCTGACGAGCGAGATGAGCCAGCGCGGAGGGGTGAGGTGAATCCGGGTCATACGACTAGTTTCACGGTTGCTTTTGCCGAACCGGCATGAATCGCGCTGGTGGTCGGGCAACGGGTGTCGATCGAGGCATTGCCCAGAATGTTGATCTTGTACGCTGAGATTTGCAGGCAGGTGCTGTCAAGCGTTGCCGTGCCATTGATCCGGGCAGTGCCCTTGGGCAGATAGATTACACCCTGAAACAGCGAAGTCGAATTGCCGTTAATGATATGATCACCTGCCGGTGTGCTGGTGCGGTCTTCAAAGATCAGCATGTTGGCATATTGGTTAGCCAGCGTCAGCGAATAGCCCAGTGCGGTGAAATCAGTGGACTGCATCGGGGTCAGCGTAACCTTATTACCATTCCCACTGCCGCCAAGCTTCAGAGTTGCGCCGTTTTTCAGCACGAACATGACGTTTGTACCGGTAACCCCATAATTGGCGGTTAGATCAAGATCGCCGCCGTTAATGACGTAGACCCCTTTCCCGAGGGTCGTAGTGCAAGCGACCTTCAGCCCACCAGTGTAAGTCCCGGCAAGCGGCGTTGCTTTTTTGTTTTGGCCAGTGCCGGTGCAAGCATAGGTTCGCGCTGTAGTGTTGGTTGGCGGTGTCAACGCCGAGTAAGCGTCTGTCAGCACGCCTGATCCGAGATTTTCGGTGATCACGCTGTCAAGCGAGGAGGGTGCATCGACCGTGCCACAGGCGGCGATTGAATCAGTGATTACGCTCGCGCTGGATGAAATGGTGATCGCATCGGTCGAGCAGGATAGCGCGGCAAGACCGCATTTCGCTTTGACGGTTGCGTTTCCGCCTACGCTCAAACCAGTACCAGTGTCGGTAGTGGCAATCAGGCATGCCGAATAGTCTGCGCCGGCGGCAAAGCTGGCCTGCGAATAGGCTTTGATTGTCGCGACCTGACCGCTGACGATGCTCGAGAATGGAAGCGATTTGCTTGCCGTTGCGGTTACGGCAACGCTGTTGGCTTTACCGTTCGCATAATCCGCCAGCTGGACGGTTGGAGTTGACGCAAAGCCGGCGACAACCGCTAGATTCGCGTTATAATCCTGGGTGGCGCGCGTGATGTAAGTGTTTGCAGTGGTGCTATCGGTGCGCGCCCAAGCTCCGGCAATCGCGGCCTGATCAGTCGCCAGCTGTAATTCGCGTTTCCATGCGTACCACTGGGTTACATCTACCGCGAGGCCAGCGGCGCCAAGGAAGGCCGGCATGCCGATCGCCATCAGCAAAGTCGCGTTTCCGCTGATGTGCGATCGCAATGCGCGCAAGGTTCGGAAAATCGATTTGAACATGGGATGCCCCTGAAATTGGTATCAGAACACCCTGCACATAACGGGGCATGATGAGCGGACCTTCAAGCAACACGGTTAATTTTGTCTTAGGATTGATCGATTTTTCCGCGAATTTCTTGACACGGCGGCGAGGGCAGGGACGGTGGAGCGATGGCGTCTGATCTCCTTCTCGAACAACTTCCGCTCAGTCACCGGCTGGCGCTGGCCTATGCCCCGGCCCGAGCTCGCACGCTGACATTGGGCCTGCTGGCGCTGGACTGCCGCCTGGCGGGGATCGTGCGAAACACCCGCGAACCCTTGCTCGGCCAGGTTCGCCTGGCCTGGTGGCGCGACCGGCTGGGTGAGGCTCCCGCTCTATGGCCTGATGGTGAGCCGTTGCTGGCCTTGCTCAGTAACTGGGGTGCCGGGGCTGGCGCGCTGTTGGGGTTGGTCGATGGCTGGGAAGGTCTGCTCGGCGATCCGCCACTACCGGGCGCGGCGCTGGAATCCTTTGCCGAGGGCCGGGCGGCTGCCTTCGGCGGGCTGGCGCGCTTGCTGGGCGCCGAACCGGGTGAGGCGGCGCGGGCAGCGCGTGGCTGGGCGCTGGTCGATCTGTCGGGCAAGCTGGGCGACCCCGAGGAACGTGCCGAAGCACGGGCGCTGGCCGAGGACCAGGACTGGCGGCGGCCCGATCTGCCGCGAACGCTGCGCCCGCTGGCGGTGCTGCATGGCCTGGCAAAAAGAGCGATGCGGCGCGATGCCAGCGACTTGCTGGTGGGCAGCAGCGCGGTACTGGTCACTATGCGACTTGGCATGCTGGGGCGTTAGGTTATGTGTTGCCCACAATGGATAATGATCAATGAACCGGATGGTGCTGGGAGCGGTAGCCGCGCTGTTGCTCGTGGCCGCAGGGCTGTTCTGGTGGCAAGGCCGCGCCGCGACCGAAACCGGCGTGCCGCCGCCCGATCTGGCGAGCGAGGAAGTCGCTGCGCCCGGTGCCTTGCCCAGCGGCGATATTCGCGGCAAGCGTGGCCCTGCCCCACCGGAGGCGACTGAACTCAGCCGCGAGCAGCGCCGCTTTGGCCGGATCGACCGGGATTTTGACGGGAGGATTACGCGCAACGAAATGCTCTCCATTCGCACCCGCGATTTCCGCAAGCTCGATTTAGACGGCAATAATCTGCTAACTTTCGAGGAATGGGCGGTGCGCACCGCCAACCGGTTCAAAGTGGCTGACCGCAATGGCGATGCCATCCTCAGCCGCGATGAGTTTGCGACCACCAAGCCCAAGGACATTGCGCAACCCCAATGCCGGTGCAGCACACCGGCCAAAGGTTTACCGCAGCGTGTCACGGGCCGGAAACCGGACGCTCAGGATAACGACGATTTCGAAGAAGCGTTCGATTCGCTGCAATAGCTACACGGCCACTCCGGCCAGCCATTCCGGCAGATCGGCTTTGGCCCGCGCGGTATAGGCTTCCTTGCGCTGCTTTTTCTTCACCTCCTCGGGCGGGGCGGGGAACAGCCCGAAATTGACGTTCATCGGCTGATAGCTCGCCGCCTCAGCGTCGCCGGTGATATGCGCCATCAGCGCCCCCAGCGCGGTGGTGCGGGGCGGGTCCTGCCAAGGCTGGCCGGCGAGTTCGACCGCCGCCATGATCCCCGCAACCAGGCCAACCGCAGCGCTTTCAACATAGCCCTCACAGCCAGTAATCTGCCCGGCGAACCGGATATGCGGCGCAGTTTTCAAGCGGAACTGGCGATCGAGCAACATCGGCGAGTTGATGAAGGTGTTGCGATGCAGCCCGCCCAGCCGAGCAAACTCCGCATTCTCCAGCCCCGGAATAGTGCGGAACAGACGGACCTGCTCGGCATGCTTTAGCTTGGTCTGGAAACCGACCATGTTCCACAACGTGCCCAGCTTGTTGTCCTGACGCAGCTGGACCACCGCCCACGGCCAGTAGCCAGTGCGCGGATTATCCAGCCCCACCGGCTTCATCGGGCCAAACCGCAGCGTATCCTGCCCGCGCGCCGCCATCACCTCAATCGGCATGCAGCCATCGAAGTATGGCGTATTGGCTTCCCATTCGCGAAACTCGGTTTTTTCGCCATCGAGCAAACCCTGGTGGAATGCGCTGTATTGCTCGCGGTTCATCGGGCAGTTGATGTAATCCTTGCCATCGCCATCGGGGCCGGAGCCCTTTTCCCAGCGCGAGGCCATCCAGCAGATCTCCATGTCGATACTCTCGCGATGCACAATCGGCGCAATTGCATCGAAGAACGCCAGGCTGTCAGCGCCGGTCGCTTCGCCGATGCTGTGGGCAAGGGCCTGCGCGGTAAGCGGCCCGGTGGCGACGATGGTGAGGCCAGCGGACGGAAGCTGATCGATCCGTTCGCGCACGATTTCCAGCGTGGGCTGGGCGGCGAGTGCCTTCTCGACCTCGGCTGAGAACACATCACGGTCCACTGCCAGCGCCGATCCGGCCGGAACGCTGGCCTTATCGGCTGCAGCCATCACCAGCGAGCCAAGTTCGCGCATTTCGTAATGGAGCAGACCGACCGCGTTCTTGTCCGAATCGTCCGAGCGGAAGCTGTTCGAGCAGACCAGTTCGGCCAGGCCGTCGGTCTGGTGCACCGGGGAACGTTCGCCCCCCAATGCAGCAGGGCCTCCGCGCATTTCCGAAAGCCGCACGCGCAGCCCGCGCCGCGCAAGCTGCCAGGCCGCTTCGCTTCCGGCCAGGCCGCCGCCGATAATGTGAACGTCATAGGTCATAGGTGATGCGCCTAGCGGTTGCCTTCGCCGAATTACAGCGCCAAGCATCGCTCCGAGGAGAAAAAATCGCCATGCCAAAACGCGCCTTGATCGAAAAACGCCCATGGCTTCTCGCCAGCCTGGCGGCGGCGATCAGCTTTTACTTCGTCAAGGACACCCAGCTTCCCGGGCTTTACCAGATGGCCTGGAAGGGGGCAGGGGTCGCGCTGCTGGCGCTCTATGCATTGCAGCGGCACGGCGGCCGCGATGGGCAAACAATTGCACTGGTCATGGCTTTCGGCGCGCTGGGCGATGTGCTGATCGAGCTGAGCCTCTATGCCGGAGCGGTCGCCTTTCTGTTCGGGCATGTCATCGCGATCACGCTTTATCTGCGCCATCGCCGGGTGACGCTGACGCCAAGCCAGAAGGCGGCGGCGGTGGTGCTGTTGCTGGCCACGCCGATCATTTCGTTCCTCCTCCCCGCCGATCGCACCGGCGCACCGGGAATTGCGATTTATGCGCTGTCACTGGGCGGGATGGCCGCTGCTGCCTGGTCAAGCAGCTTTCCGCGCTACCGGGTTGGCCTTGGAGCAGTGATGTTTGTGGCGTCCGATCTGTTGATTTTCGCTGAACGAGGCGCGTTGGCGAGCAGCGCCTTGCCGGGATTGCTGATCTGGCCACTGTATTATTTCGGGCAGTTCCTGATCTGCACCGGGGTCATTTCAACCTTGCGCAATCGCGAAGCCTAACCCCGCCATGCCGCAATCGTCGTGCGGTGCAACTCACGCCGGTAGCCTTCGTAGCCGCCGGTAGCGCGGTGGAGCAGCGAGCGGTTGTCCCACATCACCAGCATCCCCGGCTCCCAGCGCTGGGCAAAGACGAACCGCTCGTCGCCTTGCCATTGCTGCAGCTCCATCAGCAGCGGGATTGCGGCGTCCTGCGCCATCCCGTCGATGCCGATGATATAGCCCAGCGTGCTGTAAAATCCGCGCTGTCCGGTTTCGGGGTGGGCCGGGACCAGCGGATGCAATTGGATCGCCATGGCCGCTTCGCTGGGCCTGATGTCCATGCTTCGCCCGGCGTCCCTGGTGCCATAGGTACCATCGGGAGCATAGGCGAGGCGGGCGCTGTGAACGGCGACCAGATCGGCCAGTTGCTGCTTGCGGGTCGCGGGCAGGGCGTCCCACGCGGCGTGCTGATTGGCGAACAGGGTGTCGCCGCCGATCGGGGGAATATCGACGGCCATCAGACAGGTGCCAGCGGGCGGCCGCGCCTGAAAGCTCCAGTCACTGTGCCAGTTTTCCGCAAACAGCGGTGATTGCTCATCCGCCTCGCGGCGAACGGCGGCGATATGCTCGCGCCCTGCGATGGGCGCGAAAAACGGGTCCTCGCCAAAGGCACCGAAGGCCAGGGTGAACCGCTCCAGATCATCGTCGCCGATTTGCTGATCGGGAAAGGCGAGGACATGATGTTCAAGCCAGGCAGCGCGAATCCCGGCCACGATCTCGGGTGCAAGCGGCAGTGACAAATCAACGCCGGTGACCCGCGCCCCGCAGACGCCGCCGCTTGGTTCGATCCGCAGCGCGCTCAACCTTCGGTCTCCGCGATATCGCCAATCTCGGCTTCGCCTTCATCGCCCTCAGCATCTTCGGCAAGCCGCACCGCGCTAACGACATGTTCCTGTTCGGCCACGTTGAACAGCCGCACGCCGGCGCTGCCGCGTCCGATCACCCGCAGGCTTTCAAGCGGCAAGCGGATCAGCTTGGCCTGATCGGTCACCAGCATTAGCTGATCAGCCAGGATCGCCGGGAAACTGGCGACCACCGGGCCGTTGCGGGCGATATTGTCGATATTGGTGATACCCTGGCCGCCGCGGCCCGTGCGGCGGTATTCATAGGCCGAGGACATCTTGCCATAGCCATTGGCGCAAACGGTGAGGATGAACTGCTCGCGCTCCGCCAATTCGGCAATCCGTTCGGCGGGAAGCTCGGATTGTCCCTCGCGATCGCCCTTCCACGGGGCGAACTTGAGGTACTGTTCGCGCTCTTCCGCCGTGGTTCCGACGCGGTGGAGGATTGACAGCGAGATAACCTCATCGCCGGCACCCTTCAGCGTCATGCCGCGCACCCCGGTCGAGGTGCGGCTGACGAATTCGCGGATATCATCGGCGGCAAAGCGGATCGCCTTGCCTTGCCGGGTTGCCAGCAGCACATCATCGTCACTGGTCAGCAGCGCCACCCCGATCAACCGGTCTTCCGAGCCCTCGTCAAACCGCATCGCGAATTTTCCGTTCGACGGGATATTGGCGAAGGCATCCATGCTGTTGCGGCGGACACTGCCCTTGGCGGTGGCGAAAACGACATTGAGTTCGCCCCAGCTGGCCTCATCCTCGGGAAGCGCCAGCACCGTGGCAATGGTTTCGCCTTGATCGAGCGCGGGGAGCAGGTTGACGATGGGTCGGCCGCGGGTGGCCGGTCCGCCTTCGGGCAGGCGCCAGACCTTCAGACGATAGACCTTGCCCGCGGTGGAGAAGAACAGCACCGGGCTGTGGGTGGAGGTGACAAACATCGTCGCCACGGCATCTTCCTGTTTGGTCGCCATGCCAGCGCGGCCCTTTCCGCCGCGGTTTTGTGCGCGGAAGGTGCTGAGCGGGGTGCGCTTGATGTAACCGTCAAGGGTGACCGTCACGACCATTTCTTCGCGTTCGATCAGGTCTTCGTCGTCCAGCCCATCCCAGGCGGCGGTAATTTCGGACACCCGAGGCGTGGCAAAGGCTTCGCGCACCGCCACCAGCTCGTCCCGCATCACGCCATAAAGCTTCACCCGGTCAGCCAGAATCGAAAGGTAATATTCGATATAGGTCGCCAGTTCTTTAAGCTCGTCACCGATCTCGTCACGGCCCAGCGCGGTGAGGCGGTGCAGGCGCAGATCGAGGATTGCCCTCACCTGGACTTCGGACAGCTTGTAGGTGCCGCCGCTCTGTTCGGCATCCGGCTCGATCGCTTCGACCAGCCGGATATATTGCGCAATATCGCCAATCGGCCACTCACGCGCAGTCAGCGCCGCCCGGGCGGCCACCGGATTGCGCGATCCGCGAATGATCCGCACCACCTCATCCATATTGGTGACGGCGACCACCAGCCCGAGCAAGATATGCGCCCGGTCGCGCGCCTTGTTGAGCTCAAACTTGGTGCGGCGGGTGATGACTTCCTCGCGGAAGGTGATGAAGGCCGCGATGATATCGCGCAGCATCAAGGTTTCCGGACGCCCGCCGCGAATTGCCAGCATATTGGCCGGGAAACTCGATTGCGCCGGGGTGTGCCGCCACAGCTGGTTAAGCACCACTTCGGGGGTTGCATCGCGCTTCAGATCAATGACTACGCGGACACCCTTGCGGCTGGATTCGTCGCGGATATCGGATACGCCCTCGATCCGCTTGTCCTTGGCGGCTTCGGCAATTTTTTCGACCAGATTATTCTTGCCGGTTTGGTAAGGCATCGAAATCAGCACGATCGAGCGCCGATCCCCGCGCCCTTCCTCGATCACGTGGCGGCAACGCTGGATGATCGAACCGCGCCCGGTCAGATAGGCAGACCGTGCGCCCGCAGTACCAAGGATCAGCGGAGCGGTTGGAAAGTCCGGTCCCGGAATGATTTCGATGAGTTCTTCGGATGTAATCGCCGGATTTTCGATGAAGGCAAGGCAGCCGTCGATCACTTCACCCAGATTATGCGGCGGAATGTTGGTGGCCATGCCAACCGCGATCCCGCCCGCGCCATTGACCAGCAGGTTGGGGAAGCGGGCCGGCAGGACCGAGGGTTCGCGCCGCGATCCGTCGTAATTATCCTGAAAATCAACCGTATTCTTGTCGAGATCGTCAAGCAGGCTGTTCGCCACCTTGGCGAGGCGCGCTTCGGTGTAACGCATCGAAGCCGGAGCATCCGGGTCCATCGAGCCGAAATTGCCCTGGCCCTCAACCAGCGGCACCCGCATCGACCAGTCCTGCGCCATGCGGACCAGCGCCAGATAGATCGCGCTGTCCCCATGCGGATGATAATTGCCCATCACGTCGCCAACGATCTTGGCGCATTTGCGATAGGGCTTGCCGGCGACCATGCCGCCTTCCTGGCTGGCAAACAGGATCCGGCGATGAACCGGCTTCAATCCGTCGCGCACATCGGGCAGCGCGCGGCTGACGATCACGCTCATCGCGTAATCGAGATAGCTGGTCTTCATCTCATCGACGATGTCGATGCGCTGGTATTCGCCCATTGGCGAGGGTGTGTCGAGGATTTCGGTGTCGTCGCTCACGCAGCTGATCAATCAATTGTTTGTGGGGAATTTCGTATTTTCATCCCTAGGCCATCGGGTTTGGGAAGACCAGCCAAACCGGCGGATGTCTCAGCGAAATGCCGGTCTTTTCCACACTTCCAGCGGGCCAGCTGAATGCGCGGAGCAAGAGCCATTCAATCGCGGTTAAGCGGATAGGCCATAGCGCGCCACACTGTTGCCAAACGGGCGAAATCCCGCCAGAAGCGCGTTGGAAGTTTTGCCCCGGCAAGGCAGGATTTAGCCTGCGCCTTTACGGTTGCTCAAGGAGACGAATGCCATGATCCGCAGCACATTTCTCACCCACTCTGTCGCAGGCATTGCACTGGCGCTGGGCACCCTAGCGGTTGCCGGATTGGCGAGCGCCCCGGCGCTGGCCGCCGAAAAGAAGCCCGCCGCACCAAAGCTTAGCCTGTCCAAGCCATTCATGGCTGCAGCTGCCCCGTTGCAGAAGGCGATTGAGGCGGCCAAGACCCGTGCCGATGTGGTTGCGGCCAGAGCCCGGGTTGATGCGACCGAAGCTGCAGTCAGGGCCGCTCAGGGTGCAACCGCGCGCAAGGCGGCTAACGAAAATAATGCCGCTGCACTGACTGCACTGGGCAGCACACTTACCGCTGAAAAGGCCCAGCTTGACGCTGCCTATGGGATTATCGCCAATCAGGACGACCGGTTGATGGCTGGTAATCTGGCGCTTGGACTTGGTCAGCTGTCGAAGGACTCTGGTATCCTGCGTCGTGCCCTCGCGACAATGCTGGAAAGCGGCAAGGTCGCACCTGCCGAACAACCGAAATTGAATTTCTACCTTGGCTCGCTTGCCTTTGATGCCAAGGATTTCGTCACAGCGCGCAGCGCGCTGGCAGCCGCAGTTGGCGGTGGCTATCATGACAATGATGCCGATGCATTGCTGGCTGACGCCTACATCCTTGACAAGCAGGTGCCCCAGGGCCTTGCCATGCTGCGTCAGCAGATTGAGGCTGGCCAAACCAGCGGTAAGCCGGCTGGTCAGAATGTGATGCGTCGGGGCCTGTCAGTTGCCTACAACAACAAGCTATACAGTGAAGCCGCGTTCTTCAGCGCGGCCCTGGCTGAAACCTATCCAAGCGCGATCAACTGGAACGCGGCGATCGCCATCGCCCGCGATCTGGGCAAGTTTCAGCCGCAGGAAACGCTTGATCTGATGCGTTTGATGGACCGGACCAAGAGCTTCCTCGAAGAGCGTGACTATATCGAATATATCCAGGCTGCCGATGCGCGCCGCTCGCCCGGTGAAGTGCTGAAAATTATCGGCCAGGGCACTGCTGCCGGCAAGCTCAAGGCAGCCGACCTGTTCGTGGCCGAATCGCGAACGATTGCTAATGGGCGAGTTGCCGCAGATAAAGCGACGCTGCCTGCGTTTGAACGCGACGCCCGGGCCGGCAGTGCGACTGCGGCAACCGCGATGGCCGCTGCCGACGCATTCCTGAGCTATGACGATTACGCCAAGGCCGCCGATCTGTACCGGATTGCCGAAGCCAAGCCCGGCGCAGACAAGGACCGCGCCAACACCCGCCTGGGCATTGCCCAACTGGGCCTTGGCCAGACTGCCGAGGCACGGGCCAGCTTTGCAAAGGTTGGCGGCGCCCGCAAGGGGATGGCGCAGCTGTGGTCAATCTACGCCGCATCGCTGGCTGCCAAGCCGACTATGTAATTGAAGCACTAGCGTAACAATCGGTAAGGGCGGCGGGCAACTGCCGCCCTTTTTCTGTGGCGCCACGCTATTCGACCTGCACGAACTGCCCTGAAATCTCATCGAGCAGGTGCAGCACACCATCGGAAATAGCGAAAAAAGCTCCGCGAAGTTTAAGCGTGCCTTCGTGTTCCTTGCGCCGAATGCAGGGAAACGTACGCAAATTGGCGATGCTAACCTTGACGGCCGCTTCTTCCATCGCGCGCTGGGAAACGAGACTGGTCGTCCCATGCGCGGCCGCAACGGACGCGCGCGCTTCATCCAGCAACCCAATCCAGTTGGCAATGAAGCCGCCTTCGCCAAGTTCGGTACCGTGCATTTCGCGGGTGAGCGCGACACTGCATCCGCCACACATTCCGTGGCCCATGACCACAATCTGACGAACCTCGAGGACCTGCACGGCGAATTCAAGCGCGGCAGAAACGCCGTGAAGACCTGGGGTTGTTTCAAACGGAGGAACCAGTGCAGCGACATTGCGGACAACAAAAATCTCGCCGGGATCCACGTCAAATATCTGCGCCGGATCAACTCTGCTGTCAGAGCAGGCGATGACCATCAGCTTGGGCGATTGCCCTTCCTTGGCCAATCGATCGAACCGCTCCTTCTGGTTCGGAAAAGGACCGTTCCGAAAGCGATGATAACCTTCGATCAGAGCGGCAAATTCAGGCATTCAAAAGCGTTCCCCGCGGATTACTTCTACATCCCACATGGTGAGCAGCAGGCCGTGGCTCGTGAGGATCGGGGCCAATGCCTCTGCCAACGCAGCGGCCTTTTCCGGTGATGCGATTGACAGGACCAGGGATTTATCAACTCCGATCACGCGTTCCTCATGCCAGCGGCCTTCGCGGCCTCGACCAGAAGTTACTGGAAGCACGCTCCATCCGCTGATCCCTGCTGCTTCGATCGCGGCAGTCACCCGGCGGACCAGCGGGCTGTCAACCAGGATTTCGATACGCTTTCGGACTACGGTTTCATTCATGGTCTGGCCTCAGGCTCCTGCCAGCCAGTTCGCGAGTGCCGCAAACAGGCCAATACCGAACAGGATGTTGAACGGAAAAGTGAGTGACAGTGACATGCTGAGATAAATGCCGGGATTGGCTTGGGGCAAGGCCAGTCGCATCGCTGCGGGCACCGCAATGTAGCTCGCGCTGGCACAAAGCATACCAAAGACCGCTGCTGAGCCGGGATCAAGACCGATTCCCGTGCCCAGCAGAACTCCCAAAGTGCCGTTAATCAGCGGAAAGATAATAGCCAGCACTGCCAGACGCCAGGTCAGCGCCCGGGCATCCATCAGCCGCCGGGCAGCGATCAGGCCCATGTCGAGCAGGAACAGGCACAGCACTCCTTTGAAGCCGCTCTCAAACAGAGGCTTTACCTCTGCAAAGCCCTTGGGGCCGGCGATCACACCGATTGCAAAGCTGCCGAGCAGAAGCACGACCGACGCATTGAGAAACACCTCGCGCAACAATTCACCCTTGCTCTGGTCCGCTTCGGATTTCCCTTGGCGGGCCAGCAGCAAACCAGAGAGGATTGCCGGGGTTTCCATAACGGCCAGCACCGCTACCATATAACCGGCGGGAGGCATGGCCATGACGCCCAGCACTTCATTAGCGGTTACGAATGTCACCACGCTGACCGATCCATAATGCGCTGCAACGGCACCAGCATTGATTTGGTCCAGCTCCGCAAATCGACGCAGGGCAGCATAAGCGAGCAGCGGTATGGAGAGGCTGGCTGTGATTCCGGCGATCAAAGCGAACGCAATTTCTGCGTCCACCCCCGATTTTGCTAGGGAAACCCCTCCTTTAAGACCAATCGCGGCCATCAGGTATAGTGACATGCCTTTGGCCATCGCCTCTGGAATGGCGAGTTCAGAACGCGAGGTGGCTGCCAGCACTCCAAGCAGGAAAAACAGAATGACCGGCGAGGTAAAGGTTGAGAATGCTATATATTCCATGAGCTGGTAGCTAACGGCAACGGCTCCTTAACGCAAGCCGTGGGACCTTGCCATTGGCAAATCCAGACAACGTGGCTAGATCGCTAGCAATGACCGCATTACCAACCCTCTCCGCTCTTCCCTCAGAACGCCAACGCAAGCCCGACTGGATTCGCGTCAAAGCGCCGACCAGCAAGGGCTATGGCGAGACCCGCCAGCTGATGCGCGATCTCGGCCTCAATACGGTCTGTGAAGAAGCGGCCTGCCCCAATATCGGCGAATGCTGGACCAAGAAACACGCCACGGTGATGATCCTGGGCGATGTCTGTACCCGTGCCTGCGCCTTTTGCAACGTCAAGACCGGGATGCCCCGTGCGGTCGATCCGCTAGAGCCGGAACACGTGGCCATCGCTGCCGCCAAGCTGGGGCTTGAGCATATCGTCATTACTTCGGTTGACCGGGATGATTTGCCCGATGGCGGTGCCAGCCAGTTCGTCAAAGTGATCGAAGCCCTGCGGCGGACAACCCCTGGCACCACGATCGAGATTCTTACTCCCGATTTCCGCAACAAGATGGAAAGCGCGGTCGAATCGATCGTGATTGCGGGTCCAGATGTTTATAATCACAATCTGGAAACAGTGCCGCGGTTGTATCCGACGATCCGGCCCGGTGCGCGGTATTACGCTTCGCTGCGGTTGCTTGAACAGGTCAAGCGCCACGATCCTGGGCTATTCACCAAGTCCGGCGTAATGCTGGGACTGGGCGAGGAACGGCTCGAAGTGCATCAGGTGATGGATGATATGCGCTGTGCCGAAATCGATTTCCTGACCATGGGGCAATATCTTCAGCCCACGCCAAAGCATGCCAAAGTGATCGATTTCGTTACCCCGCAGGCCTTTGCGGCCTATGGTGCAATTGCCCGGGCCAAGGGATTTCTGCAAGTCGCGGCCAGCCCGCTGACCCGTTCAAGCTATCACGCCGGCGATGATTTCAAGCAAATGCGCGCAGCCCGCGAAATCCAGCTCTCAAAAGCACGCTGATGCCTGGTATCCGTGAAGTGCGGCGAATGCCGTGGTCGGCTGAACAGATGTTCGATCTGGTCGCCGATGTGGCTAGATATGGCGAATTCCTGCCCTGGGTGGTGGCGACCAGAGTCCGCTCTGACAGCGAGACCGAAATGATCGCTGACATTCTGATCGGTTTCAAGGCCCTGCGCGAAAAGTTCACTTCGCGGGTTGAAAAGCGCCGGGCGGAACTGATCAAGGTCCACTATGTCGATGGGCCGCTGCGCGATCTCGACAATGTCTGGGCGTTTTCCGCTTGCGAGGGGGGCGGCTGCGAAGTGGAGTTCAGCGTTGAGTTCACTTTCCGTAACGCTATGTTTGAGCGGCTTGCCGGACAATATTTCGACCGGGCGTTCCGCAAGATGGTCGGCGCGTTCGAAGCCCGCGCTGAAGAACTCTACGGCAGCAGCAATTCCAGTGCCATCAGCGTCGCCTGATAGCGCACCTCGGCGCGGCTGGTGGCTTCAAGCAGCCGCTCCTCGGCCATTACTTCGTCACTGCCCCGGATTGCCCGGGCGAAGACCACTGTGCCGACCGGTTTCTGCGCATTGCCGCCATCGGGGCCGGCAATCCCGCTGATTGCGACGGTGACATCGGCCCGGCTGTGCTTTAAGGCACCTTGTGCCATCGACCACGCGCAAGCGATCGAAACCGCGCCAAAAGTGTCTATTATGTCGCTCGAAACGCCGAGCATTTCGTGCTTGGCTTCGTTCGAATAGGTAACAAAACCCCGGTCCAGCACCGCCGATGATCCGGCGATCTCGGTGATCGCTGCCGCAACCAGCCCGCCCGTGCAGCTTTCGGCCAGCGCAATTGTCCGCCCGGATGCGCGGTTTTCTGCAACCACACGGGCCGCCAGCGCTATTAGCTCGTCAGGAAGCAAGCCGCCAATCATCAGGCGGTACAGATGCTGAACTGGCCGACCTTGGCCTTGCCGTCCTTCGCCCCCAAACCGGCGGCCAGCCCGATCAGTTCAGCCGTATTTTCGGCGGGGAGGGGCGCAAGCAGCATGACCAGCCGGTTCACCGCGCTGCAGCGGGTTGTCGGCAATTGCTGACCGACCATGCCCTGGATCAGACTATCGACCATCGGCTGCAGAGCATCGTCGGACATCAGCTTGAATATATCTGCTGCCTGCGGATTGGTGGCTGCGCCGATCTTGATAAAGGCTGCCTTGGCGCCGGGCCAGGAAGCTGATTTGCGCGCATCATAGCGTGACGCCAACTGATCGCTGCCGGTGCGGAGGAAGGCATTGCCCGGCAAAACGGCAGCGCAGCGCTGCGCAGTGCCACGGATCATGCTGGGCAAGGCATAGCTCGAAAGTGAGGCGAATTCGCCCGAGGTCAGGCATGGCGGCTCGGCGGCGTGGGCCAAACCTGGCAGCACGGTCAGCGCGGCGGCAACAGCGAGAGGTAAACAGCGCATTGGCAAAGTCCTTCAGTTAAGGAACAGGGTAGCAACGGCCTGCGCGGCGATTCCTTCTGCGCGACCAGTGAATCCAAGGCGTTCGGTGGTTGTCGCCTTGACGCTCACCGCAGTAATGTCAACGCCCAGCAGCTCGGCGAGCCGCGCTCGCATCGCTTCGCGGTGCGGGCCAATGCGCGGTGCTTCGCAGATCAAGGTGACGTCGACATTACCGACAGCATAGCCCGTCGCTGCCGCAAGCGCGACCGCATAGCTTAGGAAACGATCCGACGAAGCACCGCGCCATTCCGGCTCACTCGGCGGGAAATGACTGCCGATATCACCTTGGCCAATCGCCCCGAGCAGCGCATCGACCAAGGCATGGATCGCGACATCGGCATCGCTGTGTCCAGCAAGCCCTTGGGAGTGGGCGATCTTTACCCCGCAAAGCCACAGCTCTTCGCCATCAGCAAGGCGGTGAACATCATAGCCGCTGCCCACCCGGACAGGCGGCAGTGCCGGGGCGAAATCACTGGCAAAGGTTAGCTTGCTCAAGCATTCATCTCCATCAACCAACGCTACTGCCATTCCGGCAGCGTGGGCAATCTGGGCATCGTCACCCGCGTCTGCCGCCCCGCTCCAGTTGCGGTGAGCGGCAAGGATTTCGGCAAAGCGAAACGCCTGCGGTGTCTGCACCCGGCGCAGCGCCGAACGATCCGCGGGCTTGCCCATTACTGCGCCAGCTGCTTCGGCAAGGCTATCCACTATTGGCAAAACCGGGATGGCTCCCGGGTGAACAGCGATGGCGGCCATGAGGCGCTCGATCACAGCGCGGGGCAGGGCGGGGCGAGCGGCGTCGTGAATCAGGACGATCTCTGGCGATTCGACTTCCAGGCTTGCAAGACCGTTGCAAACCGATTGCTGACGCGTTGCACCGCCGGTTACGAAACGGACGCCGGGAATACCGTCCAGCGCCGCTTGCGCAATGGCGTCAGCGCCTTGAGGGATCACCACCACGATCGGAGAAATGCCCACTGCAGCAAAAGCTTCCGCCGAATGCCGCACCACCGGCCTGCCGCGCCAGCGTGCGAATTGCTTGGGGACGGCCTGGTCCGCACGCAAGCCGGCACCGGCTGCGACTATGATGGCGGCGGTATGAGGGATGGAGGAGGCAGGATTGGTCATACTGTCCGCGCGGGTAATCGCTTGCTGTCAAAGGGGCAATCCACTATGCGCTGCCTAAATTTTAGGCACGTACGATGAACCCGCTTCCCGCTCCGCCCCAGCTGGCCCCGATTTCGATCGGCCCGGTCCAGATCAACTGTCCGGTTATTCTCGCCCCGATGACCGGGGTGACCGATATGCCGTTCCGCAAACTGGTGCGGCACTATGGCTCGGGGCTCAACGTGACCGAAATGATCGCCAGCCCGGCGATGATCCGTGAAACCCGCCAATCGCTGCAGAAAGCGGCCTGGGATGCGGTGGAAGAGCCGGTTTCGCTTCAATTGGCTGGCTGCTCACCGGCTGAAATGGCCGAAGCAGCCAAGCTCAACGCTGATCGCGGCGCGGCCATCATCGACATCAACATGGGCTGCCCGGTCAAGAAAGTGGTCAATGGCGATGCCGGGTCCGCTCTGATGCGCGATTTGCCGCTGGCTGCCGCGCTGATCAAGGCGACGGTTGACGCGGTTGATGTGCCGGTGACGGTCAAGATGCGAATGGGCTGGGATCATGCCTCGCTCAATGCCCCGGAACTGGCCCGGATTGCGCAGGATCTCGGTGCAAAAATGATCACCGTGCACGGCCGCACCCGCAACCAGATGTACCGGGATGATGCCGATTGGGCCTTTGTCGCCCGCGTCAAGGAAGCGGTCTCGATCCCGGTAATCGTCAATGGTGACATTTGCGGAATTGATGATGCGGCCTGCGCGCTGGAACAAAGCGGCGCGGACGGGGTGATGATCGGACGTGGGGCCTATGGTAAGCCGTGGCTGCTGGGTCAGGTGATGCATTGGCTGCGTCATGGCGTCAGCTTGCCCGATCCAACGATTGACCAACAATTTGACCTGATTTTAGAGCATTATGAGGCAATGCTCATTCATTATACCAGCGACACCGGGGTCAAGATGGCCCGCAAGCACCTGGGCTGGTATACCAAAGGCCTGCCCGGCTCGGCTGAGTTCCGCAACAAGGTGAATTTTATCGATGATCCGGTGGAAGTCATCCGTTCGCTGACCGGGTTCTTTGCCCCGTTTCTCCAGCGCCAGGCGGCCTGATGCTTTCGCCCGATGCGCAGCGCCAACTTGCCAGCCTGCCGCTGGCGGTGCTGCTGCTGGGGCCGGACCAGAAAATAGCTTCTGCCAATCCGGCTGCTGAGCAATTTCTTGGCCAGAGTATCCGTCGTCTGGCCGGGCGGTCGCTCGGCGAAGTGCTCCGCTTCGACGAGCCGCGCCTGACCGAGGGTTTGGCAGACAGCGATGCGCAGATTTCTGCTCGTGCGACCAGTGTCTTTTTGCCTGGGCAGGGGCCGCGCCTGCTTGACGTGATGATCGCTCCGGTGATCGATCAGGCGGGCTGGCAAGTGCTGACTATCCACGATGTCAGCAGCGCCGGTGCAATGGGCGAGAATCCGGGCAGCGATGATGTGGTGGTCCGCGCGCCGGAAATCCTTGCCCATGAGATCAAAAATCCACTCGCCGGGATTCGCGGCGCGGCGCAATTGCTTGGGCGCAAATTGGCTGGGGCGGACCTGACGCTGACCGTGCTTATCACCGATGAGGTCGACCGGATCGCCAAGCTGATCGACCAGATGCAATCCCTCAGCAGTCGCACTCCGCAAGTGTTGGCACCCTGCAATCTCCATGAAGCTATCCGCCGTGCCCGCGCGGTGCTTGATGCAAGTGGCCAGGCTCCGCTTGTTACCGAGGAGTTCGATCCCTCACTCCCGCAGGTACTCGGCAATGTCGATGCGCTGGTCCAGGTGTTGATCAACCTGCTCGCCAATGCCAGCGAGGCCTGCCGCAACAGCGCGCCGCCGCAGGTAGTGGTTCGCACCCGCTTTGCCAGTGGACTCCAGCTCCAGCCCTCAGCCGAGGGCAAGCCGGTGCGCCTGCCGATCGAGCTGCGCGTTTCGGACAATGGACCGGGGATCGATCCAGCCATGCGTGACCACGTGTTTGAGCCGTTCGTGACGACCAAGAAGAGCGGGCAGGGGCTGGGCCTGGCTCTCGTTCGCCGTCTGGTTCGGGATATGAACGGCCGGGTTGGCCATGACCGCGACGACTCCGGGCAATGGACGCATTTTCGCGTTCACTTGCCGATGGCCAGCGAAGTCCGCCGCCCAGATCAGGACCGACTGACATGAATGTGCTGCTGGTCGAAGACGACGAAACCATTGCTATCGTCATCACCGCCGCTTTGGAGGCAGAGGGCTTTCCAGTGACACGCTGTGACAGCATTGCAGGCCGCGATCAGCTGCTCGGCCACAAGGAGTTTTCGGCGCTGGTCACCGATGTGATGCTGACCGATGGCGACGGGATCGAGAGTTTGGGCCGGGTCCGAGAGCGCTTCCCAAAGTTGCCGATCATCATCCTCTCGGCGCAGAATACGCTTGATACGGCGGTGCGTGCCAGTGACACCGGCGCATTTGAGTATTTCCCCAAACCATTCGACATTGACGAATTGGCGCGAACCGTCCGCCAGGCAATCGGGACCAGTGGATTGCGCGCTGACGAGGAAGATGAGCCAGCCCCGGTGGGGCTGCCACTGGTTGGCCGTAGCGCGCCGATGCAGGGGGTCTACCGGATGATCACTCGGGTTCTGCGCAATGATCTGACCGTCTTGGTCCTGGGTGAAAGCGGCACAGGCAAGGAATTGGTCGCCGAGGCGATCCACCAGCTTGGCGCACGGCAAGCCGGGCCATTTGTTGCGGTCAATACCGCTGCGATCCCTGCCGAACTGATCGAAAGCGAGCTGTTTGGCCATGAAAAGGGCGCCTTCACAGGGGCCATCGCGCGGCATATCGGCAAGTTTGAGCAATCCGCCGGGGGCACGTTGTTCCTCGATGAAATTGGCGACATGCCGATGCAGGCGCAGACCCGGCTGCTCAGGGCGTTGCAATCAGGCCGGATCCGCCGGGTTGGCGGGCGTGAGGAAGTGGCGATCGACACGCGGATCATTGCTGCCACCAATCGCGATCTTGAACCGATGATCGCGGCCGGGACTTTTCGCGAAGATCTTTACTACCGGCTAAATGTGGTGCCGATTACGCTTCCGGCCCTGCGTGAACGCACCTCCGATATTCCGGCGCTTGCCCATCATTTTCTGATCCTCGCCGCCACAGAGGGTCTGCCGCGCCGACAACTTTCACCCGATGCGGCAGAACTGCTTGCCCGGCAGCCGTGGCGCGGCAACGTGCGCGAGCTGCGCAACTTTATTTACCGCCTGGCCCTGCTTGCGCGCGAAGAAATTGTCGACGCAGCAGCTCTTGCATCGCACCTGGTGCAAACTGCACGGTCGGACAGCTGCGCTCAGGGGAGTGTGGGCCTCGACAATGCCGTAAAGCAGTGGCTTGAAACAGAACAGCCCGCTTCGGGCACGGTCTATGACAGTGCATTGGCCGCATTCGAGCGGCCGCTGTTCAGCGAAGTGCTTAAAGCAACCGGCGGCAATCAGCTGCGGGCCGCCCAAATGCTTGGAATAAATCGTAATACTTTGCGCAAGCGCCTGTCCGAACTGGCAATTGATCCAGAAGCCTGCGCTCGCCCTGACTAGCGGCAAAAGCCCTTGCAATTGAGCAACAGTGGTGTTGTAAGCTAGCAACGATGAACTCTTCGCGCACTCAAGCCTGGCCGCGCTGGTGGCGGCGCATCCAGATCGGTGCTCGCCGGGCCAATTTCTTTGCAGTGATGGAAATCGTTGCGGTCCTCGCATTCCTGATCATGACGGCGACAACCTGGGTTGCGGTCAGCGCCCAGTCGAAAAAGGGTCAGCTTCTCCCGTCCGATCTTACCGCAACGCTGCTGATCGGCACACTCGTCCCGGCTATGGCGATCCTGGTCTTGCTCGGCAGGCGACTGGCCCTGCAGCGCGCAGCGGAAAATGTCGGTGGCACGGGGCGCCTCCATGTTCGCCTGGTCTTCCTGTTCTCGATGATCTCGGCGGTACCGACGCTGATGCTGGTGATTTTTGCCTCTTTCCTGTTCCAGTCAGGCGTCGAATTCTGGTTTTCGGACAGTTCGCGCGGGATGCTGGAAAACGCCAACAAGCTGGCGCGTGGTTATTACGAGCAGACCCAGCGTGACATGGAATATGAATCGCTGGCCATGGCCGGTGACTTGCGCGATTTCCTCAGCCAGGAACCGATCACCAGCCCGGCTTTCCCGGAATACTACAAATATCAGGCCACCCATCGGAAGCTCAACCAGTCCACAATTCTCCAGAAAGTCAGCGATGGGTCCTTGCGCCGGGCGGCGCTGCTGCTGGGGGAGAGCCCGCTTTCCGAGCAGGTTTCATCCGATGTCTTGCGAAAGCTCGATCGCGGCGAGGCGATCGTGGTCAGCTCGCAAGCTGACAAGATCGAGGCGGTCACGCCCATTGACCGGCGCGCGGGGATATATCTCTACACAGCGCGTAGTTCGGATTTGCTGACCTTAAGCCAGGGCAAGCGGGCCGAGAACATCGTGGTTGCCTATGATATGCTCACAAAACGCGCGCGAATTCAGCAGTTGCAGTTCAATGTCGCGCTATTTGTCGCCTCGTTGGGACTGGTCGGGCTTTCGGTCTGGTTCGGGCTGCGCTTTGCCGACCGCCAGGTAAAGCCGCTCTACGACCTGGTTGCTGCTGCGCGCGAAGTGGGGAGCGGCAATTTTGCGCTGAGGGTCGAGGGCCGCACCGGAGCAGATGAAATCGGCCTGCTCAATCGTGCATTCAACCGGATGACCGGGCAGCTGGAGCGTCAGACGCAGGCGCTGGTTGGTGCCAATCAGCAATTGGATGAACGCCGCGCCTTTATCGAAGCCGTGCTTGAATCAATCACTGCCGGGATCATTTCGATCAATCCAGCAGGCGAGATTCTGCTGATGAACAGTTCGGCCCAGAAGCTGCTGCTTGAACAAAAGGGCGCTGGCTCAGTGGGGGGCAAATTGAGTGAGATTGCCCCGCCGATCGCAGCGATGGTAGAAGGTGAACTGAGTGGCGGACTGATCCAATATGCCCGCGGTAACGAGCTGCTGACGCTGGCGGTCAAGCTGACCCGCGAGAAGGCCGGAACAGTGATAACTTTCGAGGACATAACCCGCCAGGTGCTGGATCAGCGCCAGGCTGCCTGGTCCGATGTGGCGCGGCGGATTGCCCATGAAATCAAGAACCCGCTAACGCCAATTCAGCTTGCCACTGAACGGCTCAGCAGACGCTATCGCAAACAGATCACCGCCGATCCGGAATTGTTCGAGGAACTGACCAATACGATCATCCGCCAGGTTGGCGACCTTCGCAAGATGGTCGATGAATTCTCCTCCTTCGCCCGCCTGCCAAAGCCCGTGTTCCGCGGCGAAGATCCGGTCGATCTTGCCCGGCAAGCGCTGTTCCTCCAGGAAGTGTCGCGTCCGGACATCGATTTCACGTTCGATTGCGATCCAGAAATAGGGATTATCGCCTGCGACCGCCATCAGTTTGGCCAGGCGATGACCAACGTCCTCAAGAATGCCATCGAAGCGGTCGAAGCTCGGCAGAAGTCGGCAGATTCCGACTATCGCGGAAAAGTGGCTGTATCGCTTCGTCACAAGAATGAAGACGTAGTCGTTACTATAACCGACAACGGCATCGGTCTGCCTCAAGACAAAGAGCGGATCACTGAACCTTATGTCACGACGCGGGATAAGGGTACCGGGCTCGGCCTCGCGATCGTCAACAAAATCGTCGAAGAGCATGACGGCGAAATGTCATTTGCCGCCGGGAACCTAGGTGGGACCATAGTTTCCATGCGCTTTGCCCGTGATCCGTTGTCCAGGCAGCGATCACATGAAGCAGCCGAGTAGGAAGATTGAATGGCGCTTGATATTCTGATCGTCGATGATGAACGCGATATCCGCGAACTCGTAGCCGGGGTGCTGAGCGACGAGGGCTATGAATGCCGCACTGCGGGTGACAGCCAGGCAGCACTTGATGCGATCGATCAGCGCCGCCCCTCGCTCGTCCTGCTCGACGTTTGGCTTCACGGCAGCCCAATGGATGGGCTTGAAGTGCTCGATGCGATCAAGAGCCGCGAGCCGGAATTGCCAGTGATCATCTTTTCAGGGCACGGCAATATCGACACGGCAGTTTCAGCGATTGGCCGGGGCGCGATGGATTTCATCGAGAAACCGTTCGAAGCGGAGCGGCTGTTGCTGCTGGTCGCGCGCGCTACCGAAACCGAGAACCTGCGCCGCGAGAACGCCCGGTTACGCGAAGGGTTTGTGACCTCGGACGAGTTTACCGGCAACAGCTCTGCAATCAATCAAGTCCGCGCCACCTTGAAGCGGGTCGCCAATACCGGCAGCCGCCTGCTGATTACCGGACCAGCTGGATCGGGCAAGGAAGTGGCAGCGCGGCTGCTCCACAGTTGGAGTTCGCGCGCGGGCGGGGCTTTCGTAACCGTCAACTCGGCGCGGATCACGCCCGAACGATTTGAGCAAGAGCTGTTCGGCGAAGAAGTGGACGGCAAGTTGGTACGTGCCGGGCTGCTCGAAATGGCCGATGGAGGGACCCTGTACCTCGATGAAGTGGCCGACATGCCACTTTCCACTCAGGCCCGGATTTTGCGGGTTCTGACGGAACAGGCGATCGTGCGGGTCGGTGGGCATCGTCAGATCAGGGTCGATGTCAGGGTGGTTTCATCAACCGCGCGTAATCTGGAGAAAGAAATCGCCGAGCGACGCTTCCGTGAAGATCTGTTCTATCGGCTTAATGTTGTGCCGGTAGCGATCCCCTCACTATCGGATCGGCGCGAGGATATTCCGGCGCTGGTAGATCACTTCTTCGCCCGCTTTGCCGCCGATCAAGGCGTGGCACCGCCTGAAGTGAGCGCAGAGGCGATGGTCGGGCTGCAATCCTATGAATGGCCGGGCAATGTGCGCCAGCTGCGCAATGTAGTGGAACGCACGATCATTCTCACTCCGCGTGACAAACTCGCCCGAATTGAACCGGATATGCTTCCTGCCGAAGTGCTTAACGGCCGAATTAGCGGTGGCTCGGGAATTTCGGCGTTGATGGGGGTGCCCTTGCGGGAAGCGCGGGAGAACTTTGAACGTGAGTATCTGCGGGTTCAGATCCGCCGCTTTTCAGGCAATATTTCGAGGACCGCGAACTTCATCGGGATGGAACGCTCAGCACTCCACCGCAAACTCAAACTTCTCGGCATGGTAGATCGCCGTGAGGACGAGGATGAGGCGCTGGAAATTTGAGTATTTACCATCCAGCCTGATGGCGTTAGCATCATATCATTACCGGTTCGATTCCCCGCTTCTGCAGGGATTGGCCAGATTGCAGATCGCACAAGCGGCTGCCAATAAAATGGAGACACCAATGTCCGAACGCACACTTTCCGCACGCGCTCGACCCGCAAAAGCCGAAGTCGAAGAATCAAGTGCAGAGCCTGCTGTAACCTCGATCGGCGGGAAGAGTCAGAGCCTTCAGGATCAGTTCCTGAACTTACTCCGCAAGAATAAAGTGCCCGTGACCATGTTTCTGGTCAAAGGTGTCAAACTGCAGGGCATTGTGACGTGGTTTGACAATTTCTCGATCCTGCTGCGCCGCGATGGTCAGACCCAGCTGATCTACAAACACGCTGTTTCCACGATCATGCCGGGGCAGCCAATCGACGTGCGCATGTTCGCCAACGGTGCAGAAGGAACCAAGAAGATCCGTTTGCTGCAGGATGTCTTTTTGACCAGCGTTCGCGAAGCCGAAGTTCAGGTTACCATGTTCCTCGTCAACGGGGTGATGCTGCAGGGCCGGGTCGCTGCGTTTGATCTGTTTTGTATGTTGCTAGAGCGGGACGGCTATGTTCAGCTGGCCTACAAGCACGCGGTATCGACGATTCAGCCGGCCAGCCCGGTTGACCTCTCCGGTGATTGGGATGGGGAAGAGGGCGGTGACGCCTGAGCAATTCTGACGAGTTCGACGGCGAAGTTACCCGCGGGGCACGGGCGCTAGTCGTTTGCCCGGAATTGCGTGGGCGCAGTGCTGGAGCGATAGATGCGCAAGCTCGGGCCGAGGAAGCGCGGGGGCTGGCACTGGCAATCGGGCTGGTGGTCACCGAAATTCTCACTATTCCGCTCCGCGATGCGCGCGCCGCGACGCTGCTGGGCGAAGGCCAGATCGCCAATATTGCAATAGCCTGCTCCCAAAATGAGGCGGAACTGGTCATCGTGGATGCTGCGCTAACCGCGATCCAGCAACGCAACCTGGAAGAAAAGCTCAAACGCAAGGTGATCGACCGGACCGGGCTGATCCTTGAAATCTTCGGCGAGCGCGCAGCAACCGCTGAAGGGCGGCTGCAAGTTGAACTCGCTCACCTCGATTACCAGGCCGGTCGATTGGTCCGTAGCTGGACCCACCTTGAGCGTCAGCGCGGCGGCTTCGGCTTTCTGGGCGGCCCTGGAGAAACCCAGATCGAGGCGGATCGGCGCCAGATCCGCGACCGGATGGCCCGGCTGCGGCGCGAGCTGGAGCAGGTGCGAAGGACACGCGGACTTCACCGCTCGCGGCGGGAAAAGGCGCCATGGCCGGTCGTGGCATTGGTGGGTTACACCAATGCCGGCAAATCAACGCTGTTCAACCGTCTGACCGGCGCGGCGGTGATGGCCGAAGATCTGCTGTTCGCCACGCTCGATCCGACCATGCGGGCGGTACGTCTGCCGGGGCTGGACAAGGCAATTGTGTCCGACACGGTCGGCTTCATATCGGACTTGCCGACACAGCTGGTGGCTGCGTTCCGGGCCACGCTGGAAGAGGTTACTGCAGCAGATTTGATTGTCCATGTCCGCGATATCGCTAACCCGGATACTGCCGCACAGAAGCGGCAAGTGCTGCATGTTTTGGGCGAACTGGGGTTGCTTGATCCTGATGCGTCCGAGCCGAAGATCCCGATAATCGAAGCCTGGAACAAATGGGACCTGCTTGATCCTGAGCGTGCGGTTGAGCTTGTTGAACAGGTGAACCTTCACGACGATGAAATTGTCGTTCCGATTTCGGCGTTGACTGGCGAGGGGTGCGAAGTCTTGCTGGCCAAAACCAGCGAGGTGCTGACTGCGGGAGCCAAGCTGCACAAATTTTCAATTCCGGCCAGTGACGGCCAGCGCATTGCCTGGCTTTTTGCCAATGGTGAAGTGACAACAGATTGCGAAGGCGGTGAAGACGAACGCGGTCCGCTGCGGCACCTGGAAGTGCGGCTCAATTCGCGCGATCTAGGACGTTTTTCCAGACTCTGACGCTTTGACGTCAATCCAGAGTTGCTCCTGCTGTTCAAGGTCGAGCGCTTCGAAGCTCTGCCCCTTGCTTGTTGCGAGTTGCTCCATCGCACGAAACCGCCGATCGAATTTCAAGTTTGCCGCCCGCAATGCGTCTTCGGGGGCGATTTCATAAGCGCGGACGAGGTTGACTGCGGCGAATAGCAAGTCGCCAGCCTCTTCCACGCGTTCCACCTCAGTTCGTGCGGCAGCCAGTTCGTCCATTTCCTCGCATACTTTTGCCGCCGGACCTGCGACATCCGGCCAGTCGAAACCCTGCCGGGCTGCGCGTTTTTGCAGTTTTTCTGCACGCATTAGCGCGGGGAGGGCAAGTGCCACTCCATCAAGTGCGCTGGTTGAGCCTTTGGCGCTCCGTTCACTTGCCTTGAGTGTTTCCCAGCGTTCCTGGCGCGATTGGTCTGCATGCATGGCATCACCGAAGATCTGTGGATGGCGACTTTCCATTTTCTCATTGATCGCAGCAGCGACGTCAGCGAAATCGAACAGGCCGGCTTCCTCGGCAATGCGGGAGTGGAACACGACCTGAAGCAACAGATCGCCAAGTTCGTCGCGGAGCGCCAGCATGTCGCCGCGCTCAATTGCGTCGGCAACTTCATAGGCCTCTTCGATTGTGTAAGGTGCGATGGTGGCAAAACTTTGCACACGGTCCCATTCGCAGCCTGATACGGGGTCGCGCAGCAGGGCCATTATCCGCAGGAGACGTTCGAGAGGGGGATCTGATTCTGAGGACATATAAGATTGATAATATATATTATGTTAAATTAATAAAGGAGCGGCAACTGCTCCTCACGCGGATAACTGCCCCGCCGCGAAGGCAACGACTGCGATAATCAGCAACCAGGCCACCGCCATCCAGGACTTTGTTTCGAGAGAGAGGTTGTCCCCGCGCAGATTACGCAGTGCAAGCACCAGACTTCCAGTCAACGCAATGAGCGAGACGATGACCGAACCGTTCACAATTCCAGCTCCATGCCATCGAAGCCGACCACCACATGCGGCGGGACTTCGCCAGACAATGTGGCATAATCCAGTGACTTGTCGAGATGCGTCAGAACTGCGCGGCTCGCCCGCGAGGCTTCGATCAGTTCCAGCGCCATGCCAAGATGCGCATGGGTAGGATGCGGTTCACGGCGCAGGCAATCGGTTACTAGCAGATCGACGCTATCGAACAGCTCAACCATCTCGCGCGTAATCGCACTGAAGTCTGTCGCGTAACCAATTGATTTACCGTTTGCCTCAAACCGGAACCCGGTGGTTTGTGCCGGACCATGCGGCATCTGGCAACTTCCGACTGAAATCCCGCCGAACATCCGCAGCCGATCGAGCGAGTCGATGTTGACGATGGTGTAATAGCCATCTTGCCCGGCAAAAACATACCCGAACCGCTGACGCAAGCGCCGCACCGTTTCATCGGCAGCAAAGCCCGGTAGCGGCCCCGATCGGCCATAGCGCATCGGCCGCAGATCATCGATCCCGTGGCAATGATCGGCGTGATCGTGGGTCCAGAACACCGCATCAACCCGGTCAATATCATTGGCGAGCAGCTGGTTGCGCAGATCGGTTGAGGTATCGACCAGCAGCCGGGTTCCTTCAGTGCTTTCAACTATGATCGAAACGCGTGAGCGGCGGTTGCGCGGCTCTGCCGGGTCGCAAAGGCCCCAATCGTTGCCGATCCGGGGTACCCCTGTCGAAGTGCCGGCGCCGAGCATCAGCAGTTTCACACTGCGGCCTTCTTGAACAAGGTGGCGAAATTGCGTGTAGTCTGTTCCGCCAAAGCCTCAGGGGTTACGCCGCGCAGCTGGGCGACAAAGCGAGCAGTATCAGCCACAAATGCTGGCTCGCACGGCCGCCCGCGATGCGGCACTGGTGCCAGGAATGGCGCGTCGGTTTCAACCAGCAGGCGATCCTCAGGCAGACTGGCAGCAACTTTCTGCAAATCTTTGGCATTCTTGAAGGTTATGATCCCTGAAATCGAGATAGTGAGGCCAAGTTCGAGCATCTTGCGGCCAAACTCAGCCGACGCAGTGAAGCAGTGGATCAGCGCCGGGAAAGCGCCCTGCGCCATTTCATCCGCAATGATCGCAGCGGTATCATCCTCGGCATCGCGGGTGTGGATGATCAGCGGCAGGCCGGTTTGCCGTGCTACCGCAATATGGGTGCGGAACAGCGCCCGCTGCGTCGCGCGGTCGGAATGGTCGTAGTAATAATCCAGCCCGGTTTCGCCAATCGCGATCACCCTAGGGTGATCGGTTGCTGCGAGCAGCACAGCTTCGCCCAGATCGGCATGGTCATCGGCCTCATGCGGATGGATTCCGACGCTAGCCCAGATGTCCGGCTCACGCATGGCCGTGGATATGACCTGATCCCACTCGCGCTGGCGGGTCGAGATATTGAGAAAGCCCCCGACGCCTGCCGCGCGGGCGCGTGACAGGACCCCGGCCTGATCCTCGACCAGGCCCTTATATTCCAGGTGGCAATGCGAATCGATCAGCATCAGGCGGTTTCTTCGGCGGGGAGTTCGAGGCGGGGGAATATGGGTGTGGGTTGCTCTACGACATGGGCTGTCGGATTGCCCGGATTGCCGTTGGCTATCCAGTCAAAATCACGATCAGTCATTGCTACACCCATTGCATCAAGCAGGTTATTAGCTGACGTCGGCGCAATCGGGATCAGTCCGATCGCTAAATCGATGATGCAGCGGTAGAGTGTCCCAAGCACCTCAGTCATTCGTGCCGGATCGCTTTTTCGTAACGCCCATGGTGCCATTTCATCAACATAGGCATTGCAAGCAAATACAGCTTTCATCCATGCTTCAAGTCCTGTCGAGAATGACAGTTTCTGGAATTCTTGAAGCAAATCATTCAGCACAGCACTTCTTACCTGTGAACGCAGTTTGGTGTCTTCCGGCGCATTGCCCCACGCTGGCACCTTGCCATCCAGATTCTTGAAGACCATGGATAATGTGCGCTGCGCCAGATTTCCAAAACTGTTCGCAAGTTCAGCATTCGCCCGCAAAACAATCGCTTCGGGCGAATAGCTGCCGTCCTGCCCGAATGGGACTTCGCGCATCAGGAAATAGCGCAGCACATCAACGCCATAGCGTTCCGCCAATTCAATCGGATCGGTGACATTGCCGAGTGACTTCGATTCCTTTTGCCCCCGGTTGAGCAAGAAACCATGCCCGAACACCTGTTTGGGCAATTCCAGTCCTGCGCTCCACAGGAAGGCTGGCCAGTAGACCGCGTGAAAGCGGACAATATCTTTGCCGATCAGGTGAATATCAGCCGGCCACCATTTCTGCATTTCCGGTGTGTCATCAGGAAAACCTAACCCGGTCAGATAGTTGGTAAGCGCATCAACCCAGACATACATGACGTGCTTTTCGCTGCCGGGAACCTTGACCCCCCAATCGAAGCTGGTCCGCGAGACCGACAGATCGCGCAAGCCTCCTTCGACGAAGCGCATGATTTCGTTGCGGCGGCTATCGGGCTGCAACCAGTCTGCATTGTCGGTATAAAGCGCCAGCAAACGATCTCCATAGTTCGACAGGCGGAAAAACCAGCTTTCCTCGACCGTCCATTCAACCGGCGTGCCTTGCGGCGAGAGTTTTTCAGTCCCCTCCCCTTCGATCAACTCGCTTTCATCGTAATAGGCTTCGTCGCGGATCGAGTACCAGCCTTCGTAGCGATCGAGGTAGAGATCGCCATTGGCTTCCATCCGCCGCCACAGTTCCTGGCTGGCAAGGTGGTGGCGCGGTTCGGTCGTGCGTTGGAAAACGTCATAACTGACATTGAGCTTATCACACATATCAATGAAATATTGCGACATTTCATCGGCAAGTTCAGCCGGCGTCACGCCCAGCTCGCGCGCCTTTTGGGCCATCTTCAAGCCATGCTCGTCGGTGCCGGTCTGAAACCGCACATCGCGGCCCATTTGCCGCTGAAACCGGGCGATCACATCGGCGGCAATCGCTTCATAGGCATGGCCGATATGCGGCTTGCCGTTGGGATAGCTGATCGCGGTGGTAATGTAGAAAGGTTCGGCCATGCCGGGGTGCTGTCTTTTCAGGAAATTTCAGGCTGTGGTCTCTCTAGGGGCGGCGGCGGAGGCCAGCAACCCGCCAATTTCCATCACCACCAATCCAGGATCGAAGTTGTAAGTTGGCAATTGCCCGCCGAGTTGCACCAGTGCGCCATGCGCCTCGATAATCCGGCCCTGCCGCTCTGGCCCGGCAGCAGCCAGTTCTGCTGCAAGGACGGCCCGGGCCAGTTCAACCGAGGCCTGCATGCGTTCCCGGTCCGGCCGCGCGCCGATCTCGCCCGCCAGTGCACCGCGCAGGGCAAAGCTCTCGTCACCCTCGTGCAGCAGCCGGA
Source organism: Novosphingobium sp. (assembly GCA_031372185.1). Classification (GTDB taxonomy): domain Bacteria; phylum Pseudomonadota; class Alphaproteobacteria; order Sphingomonadales; family Sphingomonadaceae; genus Novosphingobium. Next base: position 32,619 of record JANMKT010000029.1, on the reverse strand, counting down.
GCATCAGCTTGTGCAAAGCCCCAAGTTCCTGCCCGACAAACTCCAGCGCAGCGCCGGGCGATCCATCGGCGGCAGCTGCGGCAGCAGCACGCGTGGCGGCGTCCGCCTGGGGCGCCTCACGAAGGAGGATTTCCTCCATCGCGGCGGGGTTAAGCGGCGCAAAACGCAAGACCCGGCAACGCGAGCGGATCGTCGGCAGCAACCGCCCCGGGCGGTGTGCCACGAGCAGGAAAAAGGTTCCGATCGGCGGCTCTTCCAGGCTCTTGAGCAGGGCGTTGACCGCATTCTTTTCCATATCATCAGCCGGATTGATGATGATGACCCGGCGGCTGCCCAGTGTGGGCCGGGTCACCAGGCGTTGTTGCATCCGGCGGATCTGATCGATGGTGATGTTGCGTTTGGTCTGAAACGGCTTGCCCTCGGCGCGCTTCTTTTCCTCATCATCGTTGGCCGGCAAATGCTCCAGCGTGATAATATCGGGGTGCGCGGTGGGTTTTGGCTGAGGAATCTCCGCTTCCGCCACCAGTTCAGCTGCAGCTGACAGAGCGAAGGACCCCTTGCCTATTCCGCGCAAACCGCTGAGAATCCAGCCATGATGCATCCGCGATGACGCCATGGCGGCGCGCCATTCACGCCAGGCCTCATCATGTCCGGCCATGGTCATGAACCAAGATCCAGCAGGGGCGAAAGCGCACTGACAATTGCAGCATGAACACCCTCGGCGCTGCCATTGCCATCGATCCGGGCGAAGCGGGCAGGTTCGGCCTCGGCTATCCGGGCAAAGGCTGCAGCGACTGCCGCGTGGTAGGCGGCACCGCGCCCGCCGATCCGGTCCGCCGCTCCGCCATCGCGGCTTTCCAGCCGGGTTGCGGCAACCTCGGGCGATATTTCGATCAGCAACGTCAGATCAGGTATCAGGCCCTTGCTGCCGATCCGGTGCAATTCAACTACTTCAGCGTCACTCAGCCCGCCGCCGCCACCCTGATAGGCCCGGCTCGAATCGACGAAGCGATCGCAGATCACCCATTCGCCCCGGTCGAGCGCAGGCAGAATGAGCCGTTCGACATGATCGGACCTTGCAGCCGCAAACAGCAGGGCTTCGGCGCGGGGATGCCATCCGTCGCCCTCGGTGCCAAGCAGCAGGGCGCGGATTGCCTCGGCGCCGGGCGTGCCTCCCGGTTCACGGGTAACCAGGCAGGCGATCCCGCGCGCCTCCAGCGCCGCAGCCAGCAGCCGGGCCTGGGTGGATTTGCCCGCCCCTTCCCCGCCTTCCAGCGCAATGAGTTTTCCGCGTTTCACGATACCAGCCCTGCCAGCCCATTGATAAGCCGGTCAAGCGGTCCCGCTTTGCCAATGCTTGTCGCGGCCACCAGCGGCAGGATATGCGCGGGCTGCCCGGCGATCTGGATCCGCAGTCCGGCCACAGCTGAGCCCTTGACGATCGGCGCGCGCAGCGGGCCGTGGTAGATGATCTGCGCGGTGATTTGCGGATTGCTGCCCTTTGGCACCGCAATGCTGAAATTGCGCGGGACACTGAGTGCAATCTGCCGTCCAATCCCGCCCTGCACGCGGGCGTTGCCGACCTGTGTGCCTTTGCTCAGCAGAGCTCGGCTATCCCACGCTGAATAACCCCATTCGATCAGCGCGCGCGAGGCCTTGGCGCGCAAATCCGCGTTCTGGGCACCGGCGGTCACCAAGACCAGCCGCCGCCCAGCGCGTTCGACTGCGCCCAAGAAATTAAACCCGGCCTCGAACGTATGGCCGGTCTTGATCCCGTCTGCACCGGCGACCATTCCGGCGAACGGATCATGGCTCGTAAACGCCCGTCCGTTCCAGATCATCGCCGGGTGCCCGAAATAGCGGCGATAGAGTGCAGGGTGGCGGCTGATCAGGGCATCGGCCAGTCGCACCAGATCGCTTGCGCTGACATAGGTTGCGCCGCGATCCGGCCAGCCGTTGGGGGTGCTGAAATGGCTGTTTGTCATGCCTAGGCGCCGGGCTTGCGCATTCATTTCGGCGGTCCAGGTCGCGGTGCTGCCAAGCGCACCCTTGGCCACCACGATTGCTGCATCATTGGCGGAAACTATGGTCATGCCGCGCAATAGGTCTGCTACGGTCACTTCCATTCCGGGCCTAAGGAACAGGCTTGTGCCCTTGCCCGACCATTGCCGGGCGATGGCATCGTCCACCACGAAGCGCTGATCCTCGCGCAGCCTGCCGCTGGCGATCAGTTCAAAAGCGACCAGCACACTCATCGCCTTGGTTATCGAGGCGGGGAGAAACCGGCGATCAGCTGCCTGCGAATAGAGGATCTGGCCCGAACTCAAATCGACCAGCAGCGCGGTTGGGATCCGCTGGGTCAGCGCCGGAGCCGGGGCCTGTGGCGAAGCCGGCGCAGCCGCACCAGGCACAGCCAGCATCAGCAACAGGGGTAAACCAAACCGTTTCAAAAAATGCTTCCCTATCACCTGTGCGATTTCTGCACGCGATGATCAGAAACGATCAGTCAGCGCGCTGGATTCGAGCGTCGCTATACCCGGCAGCCCTGGCCTTCGCCAGCGCTGCAGCGGCCTCGGCTTGCGCGGCAAACGGCCCCATCCGGACCCGCCACAGCCGCCTGGATTGGCTCAGTCGCGCGCCAAGCTTGGCAGCTATAGTTGCAGCCCGCTCATGCGTGGAAAACGCCGCAACCTGGACAATCAGCGAATCGGTCTGTGCGGCAGGTCTCGGCGGCGGGGCGGATGCAGAAGGCGTTGTTGCAGCCTCGGGCGGCACAGGCAGTGGTTTCAGGATCGGTCCGGGAGCAGGCACTGCTTTGGGCAAGACGCCATCCTGCTGGTCAAGCTTGCGGGTCAGCACTGCGAGCAGTGATTTGGGCGTATCCATCCGCGCTGGCGCAGCTTGCCCGGCCCGCAGTATCGCGCGCTCGACCTCAGGCGGATTGACCCGGCGAACCCGAACCGCAGCACGTTCCTGCCCGGTGATCCCAAGCTGAGCCGCAGCACCGGGCGACAGCTCGGTCAGCCTCGCTCCGGTCATCGGGCCGCGCCGTTCAATCCTGACGAGGATGGTCTTGCCGCTAGTCAGCGCGGTCACTTCGACATAGCTTGGCAGCGGCATCGTGCGATGCGCGGCGGAGATGCCCGGCGCTCCACTGGTGCCCGAACCCTCCAACATCCCGGCATAGCCAACCGCATCGTAATTCATCGTATCGACCGGGGTGTAGGTTTTGCCATCGACCACGAAGGGCGCGCCAATCACCATCGGATAATCTGCGGCGGGACCATTGGCAGGTTCGGGCGGCAGGTTCCGCGCAAACTCATTACCGCCGCCGCAAGCCGCGAGGAAGATCAGGACCGCAAGCGGCGCAAATCGGTTAACGGGCAATCTCATCTGCAAGTAATCCCACGGACAAAGCGTAGTAATTCGAGCAGTTATAATTGAGGATAACCCGATAATTACTGGTTAAGAGGAACGCAGAATTCCCCCGACCATCCGGTTCGATCAGGCTAACCAGCACATTATCGTTAATTGCACCCAGTGGCACGATCCCTAAACCGCGCCATTCGCGAACCGTTTTCCAGGCTGAGTGACGGGCATGGACCCGCGGGCAGGAAGGCGATTCGAGGCGGGTCGTGACCGGAACCGCATCAAATCCGCCCGGCACCGCAGCGCGCACCCCCCAGGGCTGGCCGGTCCGCCAGCCGCCATCGCGGAAATAGTTGGCGATCGAGGCCAGCGTATCGGCGCGGTCATTCCAGATATCGGCATCGCCATCGCCGTCGCCATCCTGGGCGAGGCGCAGATAAACGCTGGGGAGAAATTGCGGATTGCCAAAGGCTCCGGCCCAACTGCCATAGAGCCGCTGACGCGGAACCCCGCGATCGGCCATTTTGAGCAGCGCGACGAATTCATCCGCAAACAGTTGGCGGCGACGTCCTTCATAGGCCAGCGTGGCGAGCGAGCGGGCCAGATCGAAATCGCCCTTGTAACGGCCGTAGTTGGTTTCATGCCCCCAGATCGCCAGTATGATAGGCACCGGAACCCCATAGCGCTGCTCGATCTGCGGGGTAATCGTGGCAGTTGACTGATAGGCACTGCGACCGCCCGTAATTCGCGCCGCATCGACATGAGTTCGCAGATACGGTGCCAACGCGGGCATGGAGCCAGGAATTGCGCCGGGTTGCGCCCGGTCAAGCTCGATCACGCGGGGATTGAAGGTCAACCCGCCGGTCATCGCCGCGATGGTCCGCTCGCTCACCCCCTCACTTCGGGCGCGGGCAGCCAGCAATTGCAAATAGCCCTGAAAGCCGCTCTCCTCGACGGACTGTGCCGCTAGCCGGGGCGCGAGCAACGAAAGCAAAGCGGTGGCCAGAACCACAGGTAAGGCCAGTTTGAGATTGCGATAAAACGACATTCCCGGTGTAGTCGCACAGGCAGAGCGAGATGAAAACGGCAAAGCATGGTTGGCAAACGGCTTGTCTGGCGCTAGCGGCTTTTCACCGCTCACAGGACAGGTGGCCGAGTGGTTTAAGGCAACGGTCTTGAAAACCGTCGTGGGTGGAAGCTCACCGTGGGTTCGAATCCCACCCTGTCCGCCATTTAATATTGATATTTCTCAGTAATTTATGAGTTTCTGGTGTCATTCCCATAGACGCTCCCCGATAGAGCGCGTGCTAGGCAACGAACGCGAGCTAAGATCAAGGGCGCGGCGCTACATCACGGCTAGAACGAATCTTCAGGCATCCAAGTCCAAAAAGATCGCATTGAGCGCAAGCGATTGTGTGACCAGCATGGCCCGCTGTCCTGATAGGTCGCCCGCTTCCGTTGCTGCCACCTGATCGCTCAGCGTTTCAAAAAGGTCAGTTATCTGCTATTCGCCGGGTTCGTCAGTAACGCGCTCACTGGTCAGTCGCTGATCGTTAGCCACGGGTGGTTCATGGAATAGGTATCCATGCAAAAGCACACCTTTCTTCCGTTCATGTTTGCTGTCCAGTTCTCAACCCAGACTGGCATGGTCATGCTCAGGATATTTACCCATTCGCTATTTGAAAGCTTGCTTGGAACCAGAAATAGGTTCGGCTCGTCGAACGCGATCAGTTAGGTGGGTTATCGCTTCACCAGGAGTTGTGTTTAGGCTAACAGCATCGAATAAATGATCAACGTGCATCAGATCGGGCCAGAGCTGGGGACATCCGCCAAGTGCGGCGTCTAATTCTCGTGGATTTTGACCCGCCCCCATCGACCTTGAACACAACTTTGCAAGCTGGTTGTTCGTTTTGGCCTTGATTCCTCGTCCAATGACAGACCTGGACCGCTATCTTGCGCGTCAGGAATTCGCGCCCTTCGTTGCCACACTTGCCATTGTGGTCGCCATGTTGAGTCTCGAGAACATTCCGCGGCTCTGGGGCATTGCGGGGGGAACCAACGCCCCGGCTCTGCTGATGATCCGTATGATGTCAGCACTGATTCCGGAATATCTCGCCGTTGCTCTGCCACTCGCCAGCTTCATTGCCCCGGCGTGGGCAATTCGTTCGATGGCGCGGCGCGGCGAGTGGCAATTGTTCGCTGCATTGGGTCAGTCACCCGCGCGTATGCTGCTTGCACCGATGCTGATCGCCGCATTGGCGGCCCTGACCTTGTTGGCAATCAGGATGGAGGTTGAGCCATGGGGCGAACGCGCGCTTGATGAGATTTCAATCGAGGTCCGCAACGGTACCTTCGGGCTGCCTATTCCACTCGATGAATTCATCTCGCTCGACAGTCAGACCGATCTTTATGCTGCCCCCGTATCGGTTGGACAAACCGGTGTCGGAAGCGTCTTTATCAGTCGCGGCGATACGACCTATTCGGCTGCGCATGCCAACGCGAGAAGGGGTCAAGACGGGCGGATCGAACTTGAGCTCGAAAATGGACTCGCGGTGCAGAGACAAGCCGATGGTCAGAACCGGGTCTTGCGTTTCGGAAAATACCGGATGGCATTTGATCTGAAGCAAGAACAGGCAATCCGTCTGCCACTGCTCGACCGGCTTGATCGGATGCCGTCGCTTGAGCTTGGGCGCAAAGCTGCGCTTGAGCAGGTGCGGGTGAGTGAAACAAGTCCAGCTATGTCGGCCCTTCTGGCGCGCATTTCCAGTGCAATCTTCTGCCTCGCCCTGCCGTGGGTTGCATTGGCGCTTGCCGTGCCGCCACGCCGCAAGAGCGGTGGTGCGGGTGCATTCATCGGCATCGCAGCGATAGTCCTGTTCATGCGCACTTCACATGCGGTCGAGACCGGGTTTTCGGCGCAGCCGGCCCTTGCGGCACTTGTCCATCTGTCAGCCTGGGCAATAGTAACGGCAACGCTGTTTCGTTTCGCCCAGAACCACGAAGAGGGTGCTGTCGATCTGGCAATTTCGCGATTGGGCAGCCGCGTGCTGAAAACCGTCAGGCGACCCGCCTAGTCCTGCTGGCAAGCTCGGCATAGTCGGCAAACAATGCGCGGAAATGGTCTTGCATGGTCACCTGCCCAGTGACGGCAACAGGTTGTGAATTTTCGAGCACTCTGCCGATCGCATTGGCCGCCGACAAGGCATTTCCCGCCCGGTAGGTCTGTCCTGCGCCATCTCGGGCATGGTCAGTCGCTCCGCCCCGGTCCGGGACGACGACTGGAACCCCGCTGGCGCGCGCTTCGGCTGCGGCCATACAAAAGGTTTCCGCTTCGCAGCCGTGAACCAGCGCATCAGCACTGGCGAGCATCGCGGCGAAGGCTTCGCGATTGCGTTCAGGCTTCAAGATTTGAATGTGGGGATTGCCGGCAATCTGGCGCGCGATGCGGTGTTCCTGATTACCGTGGCCCAGAACGACCAACCCGATCGGACGCGATTGGCTGGCAGCTGCCACTGCATCGACAATCATTGGCCAGCGCTTCTCGGCTGACAATCTCCCGACGCCGATCAGCAAATGCGCATCCTCGGTCAGGTCGCAGAGCGCCAGAAGCTGGCGACGCAGTTGCAGGTTGCGACGGGCGGGCGAAAACAACCCGGCCTCGATACCCATGGGATGCAGCGCCGTGTTGGTCACACCGCCCGCAGCGAGCCGCTCGCGCAATTCCTGGCTGGCACAAACGACACGATCGAAAGAGTGGCCCAGCGTGCGCAAATGTGACCAGAAGGGCTCAAACCTTCGGTCGATTGTCTCTCGCGAGAGCACCGGTTCGAGCCAGCGATAGGCGTAGGCAGAAAGCGGGTCTGCATGCATGATCAGTGATCGGGGTACCTGACCTTGCCAGCGCGCGACCATCGCCGGGCTGCGCCACGGCGAGGAGACCTCGACGAAATCGGGTGCTTGGGCATCGAGTGCAGCATGCAGCGCCACCTCATCGGCGAAATACCAGTATTTGCGGTCAAGCGGGAAACGGGGCGAAGGGATTGTGACGATCCGCGCACCGGGGCCACGTTCGATCACCTCATGACTGTCGCCGGGCGCCAGCACGGTGATGTCATGACCGAGTGAAGGACCGATTGCCAGCTTCTGTTCGATATAGGTCTTCACCCCGCCCCCCTGCGGCGAAAAGAACGCACAGACATCGACTATTTTCACTATCGTGCTCCTGCCTGTCGCAGTGGTGCGACACCCAGGCCACGCTTGTAGTTGAGGACGATCGCGGTGCGCGTGACCCCTGCAGCGGCCATAATGCGCGTGATTGCAGCGTGTGGCTTGCTCCAGCCAAGGCGTGGATTACCCGAGAAACCAATCCCGTCGATGGTCCAGCCGAATTTTCGGTTCATATCGCGGTCGTGAAGCAGCGAGACGCTGTAGGCACCCGGGCCGGGAATCCGAATGCACAGGGTGACAGGACCTGACGATGGGACCGGCTGCTCAACTCGCCGGAAGGTCTTGCCGGCATTGATCAATAAATTGTCATCCTGGAGAAAATCTGCATCATTGGATGGATAGACCTCCAGCTTGAGCGATCCTTGCCGGTCCTTGAGGCCATCGATTGCAATCAGCAGCGCAGGACCGGTTTCGCCAACGCGGCAAAGCCCCTCGGCTTTGCCAAGATCGGGGGATGATGGAACCGGCGCGGCGGCCACGACGAGCAAGGCCGGGATGATCGACAGACGCTTCATGTAATTCTCCTGGAATCAACTAGATCCGCTACGGCGAAAGCCGCGCCAACGCAGAGATGAGTGACAAGCAGAATTGCTGCCATCATCGCCATCAGACTGATAATCAGTCCTTCGTGCCCCAGCAGGAAGACTGCAAGCCCGGCAAATACGACGTCCTTGTTGGGAACAAAGGGAAGTCTGGAAACCAGCATGCGCAGCGTTGCCAGAACCAGCCACATGCCCAGCGCAACCTGCGGCAAGACCAGATGCCACATCAGTGCGGACAGGCCGAGCAAAACCACTATCCGCACAACATGGACGATGGAAATGAACCACAGGTCAATTTTTGGCAGGGTGAACAGCCTCTGGCGAAACAGCCAAATCAGCAACGAAGTGACCAACACCACGCCAAGAGACAGAAACGCCGTTTTCAGCTCTATCCCGATCGCACCGGTGGTTACCAATGGCCAGGCCAAGGCTAGCATCATCAAGGTGACAATGTTGCCAGTCAGTGCCGAAAGGATGGTGACATCCTTGATGGCGCCGAAGGGAGCGGTTGTCATGTTCAGGCGACCGCGCGCCCATGCATAGAACTGTGCCTCGCCCAGATAGCCGAGCAACAGTTCATTGCTGACGAGTTTGCGCAGCAATGCGCCGATCCCGGCTGCTGGAAGATTCCACAGCTTACGATAAATCAGCCATTCGCTGAATGGACCTGCCAGATAATAGAGCACGAAAACAACCCAGAATCCCAAGGATGCCGGGATCATTTCGGCCATCAGGGGAACCGAAAGGCGGTGGAACTGAACCGCCACCATCACCAGGAGCGCCAGCGACATCAGAACACTGAACAATCCCGCTAATCGGCGCGTTCCCAATCTTTCGCCCGAAGGAAGCAGGCCAGCCAGCCTCGATGTCGTCAGACTACGCCCGAGGGTCTCTTGATGCATTAATCCAGACCTTGTTGTTCAGCGACTAAAGTTTTGACGCCGTGGACACGAAAACTCCGCAGCTTGTGCAGGTTCATTCTTACAGAACGGTGTAATCGAATTTGAGGTCTTTTATATTAGTGTCCGCGTGGAGCTGCCGTTTCCACAAAAAGTGACCGGTAGCGCGGCGCTGCTTGCGCCAGGGTGAACGCGTTTGCCGCTGATCTTGCCACCGCAGCATCAAAGGGGAACCCATGAATTCGTTCCAGGGCCTTGCCAAAGCCGATTTCATCTCGAGCGGGGACAAGCAAACCGAAGGCACCATGGCCAAGCAATCCGGGCATGCCCACGCTGCAAGCGGTAGCTACAACAGGCAGTCCTGCTGCCAGCGCCTCGATTATCACGGCCGGAACACCCTCGTAGTCGGAGGACATCACGAAGGCGGAACTGTTTTGGTACCATGCTGCTGTATCGTTGCAGTGCCCCGGTAGCGATACCCGATCTGCAACGCCGAACTTAGCAGCCAAAGCTTCCAGAGCAGGCCGCTCCGGCCCCTCGCCCAGGATTACCAGCTCACTGTAGGATGGTGCAGCCGCAGCGAAGGCGCGGATTAAAAGTGCGAAGTTCTTCTGCGGAGCCAGCCTGCCGACAGCGAGGTAGCGGGACACTTCCGGTTCGCTAGCATCGCGTCCAATTGCGGAAAGCACGGCAAATTGTTCCGCAGTCAATGCCGGATCCTTGATTATTGTGATCCGCGCCGCTGCCACACCGGTTGCATTGGCGATTTCATCGCGCATTTCCTCGACCATGCCGGTGAACCGTTCAATGATGCGTCCCTGCAGACGCAGCCAGCGCCGATAGCCCCAACGTACCGGTGGAATCATATCAAGACGGGCCAGATCGTTGCTGATCTTTGCGACCACTGGCGGGCAACGCCTTCCCAGCAGCAGTTTCATCGCGACGGCGACCACCGAGTAGCTGTTGCCCGGGCAGAACAGCAGATCGACTGCCTCACGCCTGAGAAATCGCCAGAGGCACCAGATCATCCACAAGGTCTCGAAGGAGGCGGTTGGGATAATGCTTTTGCGAACGACGTAATCGAGGCCGGGTGCCACCTGCGCCATGGCGCCGTCGCGCCGCCCCAGCACGACTTTCACGACATCGCCGGAATCGGTCCACGCGTGGCACAGGTTGAGTGCCACCCGCTCAACCCCGCCCGGCTCGAAACTATGGATCGGCACGGCGATCTTGATGGGTTCCATCATGCGATGGCTGGTCCTCGCAGCAGATCGGCGTAGCGCCCTGCCGGTCTGCGCCTGGCGAAGGCTTTCAGTGTCTTCTCGATACTTCCCAGCAGTGCAGGAACGCTGGTATCACCAGGGTGAACGGCGACCCGTGCCACTTTCAGACCTTGCAAGCAATATCGCGCAAGTCCGGCAAAGGCGAGCGAACTCAGCTGGCGCGATCGGCTCCGGCTGGCCCATGTCATCACCGGACCGCGCGCGACAACATGACCGGTGGCGGGCTGCCAGACCCGCATATGGTCTTCGGCCAGGGCAAAGCCACTCTGCGCCAGTGCCTGATGCGCGCCCGGGCCATAAAGCCAGGCTGGCGCGATGAAGCCAGCGGCTGGTCGGCCAATAATGTCCTCAATCAATGCCTTGCCATCAGCCATTCGCTGCGCGGCGATCTGTCGGTCGAGGCCAAGAAACTCACCTTCGCTGGCGGTAAGAACCCGTGCCTTTATTTGATCCAACCGTGAATGGCGGGCCTCGTCTTTGTGGTACCAGCCGTGGACGAATATCTCGACGCCCTGGTCGGACCACTCACGCAGGTTTCGGCCGAAGGCTGGAGCCTCGCGCAACGGCGCCGCTCCCCAGTGATCAGGCACAACCAGCATGGCAAACCGCGGTTCGCCCAGGCACCGCACCAGCAGCTCCGCAAGCTGATCGACTTCGCGCTCAAAGCGCGGACCGACGTCATGGATCGAAGCCAGCAGCAGCTTGCCTGAGCCATCCGCGAGAGACAATTGTTCGGGCTTCATGCGTGGCCCGATAGCTGCAATCGACCGGCAGGTCTCGCGTTCATTCATCAAACGCGCGAAACATCAGTCGACAAGGCCCAATCCGCCACGGCACTTCCGGTTTCCCCCTGAGGAGACTGAGGAAGTTATCCTGCGGCAGCGCCTATGCATTCAACCCGTGTGCAGCCAATGGCGGGCAGCAATGAGCATGGCCGCGCTCTACTACAAGGTTCGCGGTTCTCCGATCGGATTTGGCGCCAACTATTTCTTTGACGGTTTGCGAATGATCGGAAGAGGCTGACATAGACAGCGTTTTTCAGCTGGCTATGTCAGCCCAATCGGCAAAATCTGCTTGCAAGAAATGGCCTCCTGGTTGGTGTCATGCGAACAATGCTGCGATTTTTGATCGAAGATTCTCCCGGTCAATTGTCTGGAATGCAGCGAGAAGCGCATGCAACCGCACCGGATCGTTCGAGGCAAAGACGAACCGGGCCGTTGGTGCCCGCTCAGCGGCCAGTGCATAGGTTACGGCAATCCGCGCTGTCGGCTTGTCGAAAGCAAGCAGGAACTCTGCCGCTTTCTCAAGCACTTTTGAAAATGCGGGATCGTTGGCCATCAGGTAGCCCATGGTCGGAACAACCGAATGGAACAGAATGCCCGGACGCAAAGGCGGTGCTGAAGTTCCAGCCAGTATGCCGGGATCAATGGCGCATTCGGCCATGTAATCGGCAGGAAAGCAGGCATTGAGCGTTGGGTCAAACTTGGCGCCCCAGGCATAGCCGGGTTGTGCGCCCCATTGTCCGGCAATTGCTGCAAGTGATTTTGCGACGTCTGGAGTATACTCATCGGGACCGCACTCATGCAGCAACAACCGATCAAATCGACCAAGATTTTTAATCGTCCGGGCCACCGACGCACCGAGCGCTTCGTCCGAAAAGTCGCTCACACCAAAGGCTTTCGCCGCCTCAACCGGCGCCCATCCCGAAAGATTGGCAGGCATCGGCTTCTTCACCAACCGCTTGATCGCGCGCAACCACGTCTTGGGGTAGGCGTGTGATGGCCGTGGCAAGCCGACCTTCGCAATGATCTCGATCATGTTGCCGTCCATCCGGCGCTGCAAGGCCTTGCCAACGACCTGCTCGGCGGTACCCATGCCGTAGGGCGGCGCACAGTCGATGGCTCGCACACCGGCATCGAGGACCATGTCGAGCATCCGGATAGAGGCTGCCTTGCTTGCTCCTCCGGTGAGACGCGCAGTCCCAAAGATGAGGCGACTGATCACTGTGTCCCGGGACCTCCCGGCTTCCGTGACTTTCGCTGCAACCCTTAGGCCAAGCGCGATTGCACTCAAGGTCGGATTGGCAAAGCTGCCTGACGGAAAAGTCGCGGCACCGGCAATATAGAGATTGGGCGATCCGAACACGCGGCACTCGTGATCGACCACGCCATTTTCTCGACAATCGGCCATTCGTGCGCCGCCCATCTGGTGGTTGGCATCATGGCATTCATCAAGGAATGCAATGTCTTCGGCGACAATCCGGGGGTCCAGCTTGATGCTGCCGATGCCGCTCTCGTCAAAGGCACTTATTACCGCCTCGCAGAATTGCCGAATGGCCGGCATTTCGCGATTATCGACGTGCCAATGCACGCCTACCGGGGCCGTTTCGGGAGGTGACGCGGGATCCAGCAGCAGATAGCTGTCCCAAGTCGGTAACTGCTCGATCTCCAGGCCGAGATGAACCCCCTGATCAAAGAGGCTCCCGGCGCGGCGTTTGACAACGTAGCGCCAGGCGACAGGCGCAATGATGCGCAACAATACCAATCCCTCGCGCAAATCAGCGATCAGCGAAGTTCTGCCGCCAAAGAGGCGCAGCATCAGATCCTTAGCCTCGCGTGCCACCGATCCCGCTTGCATCCGCGGGTTGATCGTTGCGGCAATGTTCGATCCGCCTGCCTTGCGCCCTGATGCATCCTGCCGGATCTTCACATTGTACTTGTGGCCATCGAAATAGACGTTGTCGAACCAGGTGGACAGTCGCTTGGGCTTGCGAACCTCAATCTCGCCGGCAAGGCCGTGCAGGTGATCCATGAACCACCGGCCAACATGGCGATTTTCGCGAAACGGGCAGTGTGGATCCAGCTTTTGAGCCTTCAGCAGCAGACGGGCAATTTCGAGCGTTCCATTCGCCAGGATGATGGTCTCCGCCTTGCACGTATATTCAGAGCCATCCGCTGCCAGCAGCATCAGCGCATCAACCCGTCCGTCGGCTGTGAACTGCAATTGCTGGACGGCAGCGTCCGTAATAACCCGGATCAGCGGGTTGTTTGCCAGGGCCGAGGCGAACAGCTTGGTGAAATCCGGTTGTCTCAGCCAGATATTCATCGTCATGCGAAGGCCATGGCCAATCGCAGGATCCTGCCCCGCGGCGCTCTGCCAGATTTTGTCGATTTGCCGAGACTGCTCATTAACGCCGAGAAGATCATAGGCAGCGCTGATCCAGGGAAGAAAATCATTGTAGCCAATCGGCCAAAGCGTTCGCCCCGCTTGATCGATCGCCTGGAAATCCGGGGCGTCGAACGGGACCAACTGGCCACCCCAAAGGCGCGTCGTGCCGCCAAATGCCTTCATTCGTCCGCCCAGCAAGCCATCAAGCTGACGGCCAACATTTGGGCCAATATTGGCTTTTGAGTAATCAGCGGGCGGAGTCTGCGGCCCGCCCTCAAGCAAGGTCACCGCTATTCCTCGCCGTGCCAGATAGACCGCGATCGCAATTCCAACCGCCCCTGCGCCCACAATCGTCAAGCCATTGGTAACCAAGGGATCACGTTGGTCTTGCAGAGAAATAATCGGCAATCGATGTTCCTACCCGGAGCGAGCAAAATTGAACCAGTGTCTGGCGGCCGGACTCCGCCAACGCAACTGCCGGGCGGAGAGATCGGCGGTTAAACGGATTGGTTCGGCAAAGTCTATAACCCGGCCTATTCGGCGCGCCATAGGCAAAAAATTGCTTCGAGATATCTGGCCTGTGGCAGATAGCCTCAATCACCTCGCCCTAGCTTCACCAAACCAGCAGTCCGACGGATATTTTTCAAAAGGGCCAAAGTCGCTAACCGATTGGAAACACCCCGCCGCTAATACGACTGAAAAAAGGGGGTCAAATTGAAGCGTCAAACTTTCATCGCAGATTCAGGCGATGATTCCGACCGGTCAGGTCGATCAGAGGTAACGCTGTTTTGCGAAGTGCGGCAAGGTACGACGCGCCCGTGGGCAATGATCAGACTGGAGGACATTTCCGAGCAAGGCTTTCGGATTGCCTGGCTGCCAAATGGCAGCCCGGACAAGCCGCTATGGATCAAGATCCCGGGCCTGCAAGTCCTGAAAGCCAACATTTGCTGGCACGAGGGACGTTCGTTCGGCTGCAAATTCGACGCACCACTGCATATTGCCGTGTTCGAAAACATTGTCCGACAAGCCTTGATTGCCGGACCGCAAAACAGTTAATCCGCCCATTAGAGCATGATGCGATAAAACTGAATCGCATCATGCTCTATAATTCTTTGTTGTCGCGTGATTTATTACGAAAAACCGGTTCCCACCTTTTTCGCATCACGCTCTAGCCTAAATGTGCAGTGCCCGCCCATAAGCGGCCAGCACCGATTCATGCATCATTTCAGACAATGTCGGATGCGGGAACACCGTGGCCATCAGTTCAGCCTCGGTGGTTTCCAGCGTTTTGCCCACGACATAGCCCTGGATTAGCTCGGTCACTTCGGCGCCGACCATATGCGCGCCCAGCAATTCGCCGGTTTTGGCATCGAACACGGTCTTGATGAAGCCCTCGGCCTCGCCCAGCGCGATCGCTTTGCCATTGCCGATGAACGGGAAGGTTCCGGCCTTGACGGCGTATCCGGCTTCCTTCGCCTTGGCCTCGGTCAGGCCGACGCTGGCTACCTGCGGGTGGCAATAGGTGCAGCCGGGGATGTTGTTTTTGTCCATGGCGTGCGGATGCACCTCCGTATCGCCCAGCGCCTGGGCAATCGCCTCGGCCGCGATCACGCCTTCGTGGCTGGCCTTGTGGGCAAGCCACGGGCCGGGGGTGACGTCGCCAATTGCCCAGATCCCGTGAACATTGGTGCGGCCCATCCCGTCGATCGCGATGATCCCGCGTTCGGCTTTAATACCAAGCGTTTCGAGGCCAATGTTCTTAGTGTTTGGAGCAATCCCGACGGCGACGATCACATGGCTGAACTCGCTCTCGGTGACCTTGCCGTCCTTGCCCTTGATCGCCGCTTTGATACCCGAGGTCGTGACGTCGATCTTTGCAACCCCGGCCCCGGTCAGAATGGTCATGCCCTGCTTCTTGAGCGATTTTTCGAGGAAGGCGGAAACGTCAGCGTCCTCGACCGGAACGATCCGGTCGAGCATTTCAACAACGGTAACTTCGGCACCCATATCATTGTAGAAGCTGGCAAACTCAATTCCGATTGCGCCCGATCCGATCACCAGCAGCTTGCTCGGCAGTTCGGCCGGGGTCATGGCGTGGCGATAGGTCCAGATGCGTTTGCCGTCGGCTTTGGCGAACGGCAGATCGCGCGCGCGGGCTCCGGTGGCGACGATGATATGCTTGGCGCTGAGGGTTTCGGTTCCCTTGTCGTTCTTGACTTCAAGCTTACCGGGCGCGAGCAGCCGGCCCTCGCCCATATGCACGGCGATCTTGTTCTTCTTCATCAGGTGGGTAACCCCCTGATTGAGCTGCTTGGCCACGCCCCGACTCCGCTTGACCACCGCCTCCAAATCGGCGCTGATACCCTGCGCTGTCAGCCCGTAATCCTTGGCGTGCTTCATGTAGTGGAAGATTTCAGCCGAACGCAGCAGCGCCTTGGTCGGAATGCAGCCCCAGTTGAGGCAGATCCCGCCAATCAGCTCGCGCTCGACAATCGCCACCTTCAACCCAAGCTGCGAAGCCCGGATCGCCGCAACATAGCCGCCAGGGCCTGAACCGAGAACGATGAGATCATATGGGCCAGACATCTTACGCCACCAAGCCCAAAGGCATCTCAACCAGTCCCTTGAACGCTTGCATTAGCGCCGCGCCGTCTGCGCCGTCGATCGCGCGGTGATCGAAGCTGCCGGTGGCGCTCATCACGGTGGCGATGGCGAGCGCATCATCGACCACATAGGGCCGCTTCTCGCCCGCGCCGACTGCCATGATCATGCCCTGTGGCGGGTTGATCACCGCATCGAATTGCTTGATCCCGAACATGCCGAGGTTGGACAGGCTGGCGGTGCCGCCCTGATACTCATGCGGCTGCAACTTGCCTTCGCGGGCCTTGTCGGCCAGTGCTTTCATTTCCCTCGATATTTGCGAAACGGACTTGTTGGCGGCATCAACGATGATCGGCGTGATCAGGCCCGATGGCGCAGCCACCGCCACCGAGATGTCGGCGCGGGCATATTTGCGCAGCTCGTCGCCTGCAAAGCTGACATTGCACTGGGGCACCAGCAGCAGCGCCTTGCCCAGTGCCTTGATCAGAAGGTCATTGACCGAGAGCTTTACACCCTGTGCTTCAAGTGCCTTGTTAAGTTCGGCGCGCAGTTTGAGCAGCGCATCGAGCCGGACATCGACGGTGAGGTAAATGTGCGGAATCGTCTGCTTGGCCTCGGTCAGGCGGCGGGCGATGATTTTTCGGATGTTGTTGAGTTTTTCCGCCTCATAGGGAATACCGAAGTCCGGTGTTGGGGCTGAAGTGGTCGCGGCCACTGTCGAAGCGGCTGCCACCGGCCTTGCTTCCACAACGTCCGCCTTGACGATCCGCCCGCCCGGGCCGGTGCCTGTCACGCCTGCCAGATCAATCCCGCGCTCCGCAGCAATCCGCTTGGCCAGCGGCGAGGCGATGACGCGACTATCATTCGTCGCCTCCGGCCGCTGGGCGCTGGGCGCAGGGGTCGGATCGACGAGGCCAGCGGTCCCCGCCTTCGCGGGGACGACGGGCGCGGCCTTGGGCGCAGGTGCTGCGCTCGCATCCTCATCCTCTCCCGCCAGCGTGGCGATCACCGTGCCAACCTTCACGCCTTCGCTACCCTCGCTCACTGCAATCGCGATGATCACGCCTTCATCGACCGCCTCGAATTCCATTGTCGCCTTGTCGGTTTCGATCTCGGCCATGATGTCGCCCGACAGCACCTTGTCGCCCACCTTGACCAGCCATTTGGCCAGCGTCCCCTCTTCCATGGTGGGGGACAGCGCGGGCATCTTGATTTCGATCGGCATGGGTGCAGGTCCGGTTCTGTTCAGGCACAATATACCGGTTCAGTCTCTGGCCAAAATGACGGCGCGGGGCAAGGTTCTTGCGCAGAATACGTTTTCAGCGGATAGCTGGGCCGTGAGGGGTCCGGACGATGCGCGTCTATCTGGTAATCATGGACGAGACTGAAGAGGCGAGCGTTGGATTGCGCTTCGCTGCCAGCCGCGCCGCGCGCACCGGCGGCGCGGTGCATCTGCTGGCGCTGATCCCGCGCCAGCCGTTCGTCGCCTTTGGCGGAGTACAGGCGACGATTGAGGCAGAAGCCCACGCCCGGGCCGAGACGCTGGTGACCAGTGCCGCGGGCAGCTTGCTGAGCGAAAGCGGGCAGATGCCGGTGATATCGGTCCGCCATGGCGAGGGCGAAAAGGTGATCCGCGAGTATCTGGCCGAACATCCGGAAGTTTCCGCGCTGGTGCTGGGCGCTGCATCAGAAGGCGGCCCCGGCCCTCTGGTCACGCATTTCAGCTCCGCAGTGGGACAACTCCCCTGCCCGCTCTACATCATCCCCGGCAGGATGAGTGATGCGGATCTCGAACGGTTGAGTTGATCTTCGTCCCGGACTCGATCCGGGACCGCTGGCCTCGTCGATCCGACCTTGCGTAGATGAGGCCAGCGGTCCCCCGGTCAAGCCGGGGACGACGGATCTCATTTCTTGCGGTTCGAGTGCCGCATATTGCCGGGACGACCGCGCTTGCCGACCATGTGTTTGCCCGGTTTCACAGGCCGGGTGCCGCGCGGCTCGATCCTGCTGCTCCCGCCTTGTTCCAGCTCGAACTTCAACGCGCCGGTCAGCGCATTGGCCTCGGCCAGACGCAGGCGGACGATCATACCCATGGCATAGCTGGTGCCGCTCTGCTCGCCGCTCAGCACTTGGGCGCTTTCATCATAGGAAAACCGCTCGGCACCAAGCGTTGAAACCGGGACCAGCCCATCACCGCCAAGGCCAATGATGGTGGCGAAAAAGCCGAATTTCTGGACCCCGGTGATCCGGGTCGCAAAAACCTCACCCACGCGGGCGGATAGCCAGGCGGCGACATAACGGTCGGTCGTCTCGCGCTCAGCCATCATCGCGCGGCGCTCAGTTGCGCTGATCGCTTCGCTGACCTTGCCCAGATCTTCGCGGTCGCGGCTCGACAGGCCTGAGGCTGCGGGAAGTCCGTTTTGTGGTGCCGGCTGTTCTAGGTGGAAGGCATCGACCAGCGCGCGGTGAACCAGAAGATCGGCATAACGGCGGATTGGCGAGGTGAAATGGGCGTAGCTGGCCAGCGCTAATCCGAAATGTCCGGCATTGCTCGGTCCGTAGTAGGCCTGAGTCTGGCTGCGCAGAACCGCCTCCATGATCAGCGCCTTTTCAGTATCATCGATGACATCCTTGAGAAGTCGGTTGAATAGGCTGGGGGTGATGACCTGACCCAGTGCGAACTTGCGCTCGAAGCTGGCGAGGTAATCCTTCAGCGCAACCAGCTTTTCCCGGCTCGGCGGTTCGTGGATTCGGTAAACCACTGGCGCGAGCTTGCTTTCCAGCGCTTTGGCAGCCGCAACATTGGCGGAAATCATGAAATCCTCGACCACACGGTGCGCATCCAACCTCTCGCGCAAGGCAATTTCGGTAATCCGGCCCTGCTGATCCAGCATCACCCGGCGCTCGGGCAGGTCAAGGTCGAGCGGATCACGGGCAGCGCGGGCCGCAGCCAGCACGCGCCAGGCGGCCCACAGGTTCTGCAAGCTTGTCCCTGCTGTCCCCTCATTAATCCGCTTTTGCGCTTCTTCATAGGCAATCACTTCGGCGATCCGGACGATGGCGCGGGTGAAGCGCCACGACGTCACCTGGCCATCGGCATCGATTGCCAGATGGCAGGCCATTGCCGCCCGGTCCTCACCGGCCCGCAGGCTGCAGACATCGGCGCTCAGCACTTCGGGCAGCATCGGCACGACCCGGTCCGGAAAATAAACCGAATTGCCGCGTTTGCGCGCCTCCCGGTCTACCAGGCTGCCGGGGCGGACATAAAACGAGACGTCGGCGATGGCCACCAGCGCCCGGAAACCGCCCGCGTCATCGGGCTCAGCCCAGATCGCATCGTCATGATCGCGCGCATCGCTGGGATCGATCGCGACAATCGGGAGGTGGCGCAAATCCTCGCGCTTTTCGGCGCTCAATGGCAGTTTGGCAGCAAGCACCGCCTCGTCCAGCGTTTCTTCGTCGAAGCTATTGGGAATGCCGTACTTGTGGATTGCAATCAGGCTGAAGGCGCGCGGCGCGAGCGGATCGCCGAGGATCTGAGTGACCTTGACCCCTGCGCGGGTCGAGCGCCCGGCAGGTTCAGCCAGCACCAGATTGCCCGCTTCCGCTCCGCCCAGATCGACAATCGGCGAGGCGTTGCGGACCCGCTTGTCGACCGGAGCCAGCCAGCCCTTCCCCGCTCCGTCAATTTCCACCACTCCGAGCAATTGCTCTTCGCTGGCGGGCAGCTTTTTCATCGGGAACGCGCGCCACCCGGCGCCCGCTTCCTCGGTCCGGGCGAGCACCCGGTCGCCCACTTTGAGCGCGCTGCGGCTACCCTTTTCGACCAGCCGCAGCCGCAGCGGAGGGCTGGCATCATCGGGTGACCAATTGTCGGGGATGGCGAAGGCCTCGCCGTCCTCGATCACCATTACCCGCAATACGGTGACCTTGGGCACTCCGCCCATCCGGTGGAACGCCCGCTTTTCGCCGTCGATCAGGCCCTCATCGGTCATATCGCGGAGCAGCGCCTTGAGCGCGATCTTCTCTTGCCCTTTGAGGCCGAAATGACGGGCAATCTCGCGCTTGCCTGCGGGCGTGGGAGAGCTGGCGACGAATTCGAGGATCTGTTTGGGGCTGGGCAGGCCAGGCTGGGGTTTGGGCATGCAATATCCGGTAGCCGGTCGTGCAGCCTCACGCCAGCGGCTTTGGTTAGCCCAAGCCAAGCACCATTTGGAGAGCGAGATCGACCCGTTCCAGGTCTTCCTCCGACAGAACGCCAATAACGCGTCCAACATCAGACTTTGGAATCGCACCCATCCTTTGAGTCATGAATCGACTTGCTTCCGCAAGACCGTTTCCGCCGTCGGGAAGAAAGAGCGGCATCGCCGGATCTTCGTCGATTTCAAAGCTTGTGAGCGGAACCACGATGATCGTCTCGGCAAATTCGTATCGCGAGTCCTGAATGACAACCGCAGGGCGCGGCTTGGCACGAAACCCGCCTCCAGTAGATACGATCAGGACCGTTCCTCGCGCAGCCATCAATCCGGCAGGTCATTCCATGCGCGCGCGACAAATTCATCCATCCAGCCTGCTTCTTCGGGATGCTTTCGCTCAAATTCGTTTATGATCCGATTCGAGCGCTCAATCTCAGCTATATACGCAGGATCGTTCCTGTCCCGTACCCACACCTGCTTAAGCCGATAGCCCTTGGCGCGCATTTCGGCGCGGTGTTTGCGCACCCGCTCGGTGCTGCTTGGCTTGATGGTTTCGTGCTTGCCCATGATCGGCCTTGCTTGGTGTTACGCGAATATAGTGTGTTTCAGTAACAATTGCAATTCGCACAGTCTGGATTGCGGTTTGCGACATCTTGAGTTCCTCAATAAGTTCGCCCCACCAGCACCCGCTCAACTGCCTTCTCGCCTGTGAAGAAGCACACTCCATCCGCAGGCGCGGTATCCAATGGGGTGTTGCGCATGGTGAGTTTGAGGGCTTTCAACTGCTCGACGATCTTGATGAGTGTCGTGCCTGTCGGTCGCGACCATTGGACTTCTGCCCAGCCGACGAATTTATTCTCACCGCCCGTGAAATGCGCGGCAAGATCGGTGACGTCGCGGGCAATGTTTGTGTCGAGGCGGTTCTTTGCCTCAGTATGGAGCGAGGCCTGCACATCCTCAAGCTCACCGGCGGCCGAGCCGAGGAATTCTTCCCTGCCCTGCCCGACAAAGTTGGGCTTGGCATCATCGCGCCACAGCCGGTCGCGGCGCAGTACTGAAACCTGGCCGCTTGCCGCATCGCGTCCGCCGATTTCCAGGATCAGCGGCACGCCCTTCTTGACCCAGCCCCAGCGCTTTTGGGTGGCCTTGCCGGCGCGCTTGTCGAGCAACACGCGGATCGGCTCGCCAAGCGTGGATTGCTTGATGAGCTCAGCGCGGATTTCAGCGCAATAGGCCAGCAGCGCCGCATCGCCATCACCGTCGCGCAGCATCGGCAGGATCACGATCTGGTGCGGCGCAATCGCCGGCGGAACCCGCAAGCCATCATCATCGCCGTGGGTCATGATGACGCCGCCGATGAGCCGCGTTGAAACCCCCCAGCTGGTGGTGTGGCACAGCGCCTGCTGGCCTTCCTTGTCCTGATAACGGATGCCCGCCGCCTCGGCGAAACCCGTGCCCAGATAATGCGACGTACCGGCCTGCAATGCCTTGCCGTCCTGCATCATCGCTTCGATCGAATAGGTTGCGACCGCACCGGGGAAGCGCTCATTCTCGGGCTTTTCGCCGGCGATGACCGGCATGGCCAGCGCTTCTTCCGAGAAGGAGCGGTACATCTCCAGCGCGCGCAGCGTTTCTTCCATCGCATCGCTCTGGTCAGCGTGGGCGGTGTGGCCCTCCTGCCAGAGAAACTCGCTGGTCCGCAGGAACATCCGCGTGCGCATTTCCCAGCGGACGACGTTGGCCCATTGGTTGGTCAGCATCGGCAGATCGCGCCAGCTCTGGATCCAGCGGCTCATCGCCTGACCGATCACGGTTTCGGACGTCGGGCGGACGATCAGCGGTTCTTCCAGCTTCGCCTCGGGATCGGGGACCAGTCCGCCCTTCCCGTCACCAATCAACCGGTGATGGGTGACGACTGCCATTTCTTTGGCGAAACCCTCAACATGCTCTGCCTCTTTGGCAAAGAAGCTGAGCGGGATGAACAGCGGGAAATAGCAGTTCTCAACTCCCGCCGCCTTGATCCGGGCATCCATCAGCGCCTGAATCCGCTCCCAGATGCCATAGCCCCAGGGCCGGATCACCATGCAGCCACGCACACCAGATTCTTCGGCCATTTCGGCTTCGGAGATGACTTCCTGATACCACAGGGCAAAGTCCGCATCGCGTGTTACGGACAGGGCGTGACGAATAGCGGACACGGAAAATCGCCTTCAATTGATCAGGGTGATATGACGAGGCCACTTCGGCCCGGCGTTACTTGCTCAGCGCGTCGAGCTTCTTCTGCATTTCGGCCATCTGGGAGCGCAGGGCTGCAATCTCGCTCTTCTGGGCGGCGGCATCTTTCTTGTCTTCGGTTCCTCCGGGAAGGAAGGCAGAAGCGGCCGCCTTGAACATCGCCAGATTTTGCTGAGCCAGCTTGGCCAGCGGGTTGTTGCCCAGACTGTCTTCAAACGCTTGGCGCAGCTTCTGCTGGTTGGTCCGGAAATTGTCCATCGAGGCTTCAAGGTAATGCGGGACCAGCGCTTGCATGGAATTGCCATACATCGAGATCAACTGGCGCAGGAAGTTCACCGGGAGCATCTGCTCGCCCGTGGTCGATTCCTCTTCCATGATGATCTGGGTCAGGATCTGGTGCGTGATCTCTGCCCCGGTCTTGGCGTCGAGCACTTTGAAATCAGTCCCCTCACGGGTCATCTTTGCGAGATGATCAAGCGTGATATAGGTTGACGACTGCGTATTGTAGAGCCGCCGGTTAGCGTATTTCTTGATAATCACGGTATCGCCCTTACCGTTTGCTTCGCTACTCTTGCTCATCTATTTGCCTTTGGGGATTGTGTCGATTGGTAGCTTATTAGCACTTGCAACAACGGCAACGCAACAACGGCTTTGCTGCGCAGCAAAAACTGCCGATCAGCGCCCAAAGCGGCGGCCCAGCAGAGTCAGCAACTCATACTGGGACAGCCCGCTTGCTGCAGACGCTTCCGGTAACGCATAGTCGAGCGAGACCCAATCGCCTTCACTGAGTTCGGGGGCGGCGGCAAGGTCGATCACGGTCATGTCCATCGAGACCCGGCCAAGCACGGGCAGCGGCCTTCCGCCCGAGTGGAGCATCCCCTTACCCGACCAGCAACGCAGATAGCCATCCGCGTAGCCAATGCTTACGACCCCGGCCCGCACTGGTGCAGTGGCGGTGTAGGTCGAGTTATAGCCCACGCTATCTCCCGCCCGAAGCTCGCGGATTTGCATGATCGCTGCTTCGGGAAAGGCGACCTGCCGCAATTCGCTGGCCAGTTCCGCGCGCGGAACCCCGCCATAGAGCGAGAGGCCCGGCCGCGTCAGCTCACCATGATAGGCAGCACCAAGCGCAATTCCGGCGCTGCCCGCAAGACTGCTGCGGCGGTGCGGAACGTGAGCCTTGGCCTGTTCCCAGCGTTGTCGTTGAAGCTCGTTCAGCGGCACATCTTCATCGGCGCAGGCCAGGTGTGACATCAGCAGATCAACTTCGAGCCGGGCAATCGCTTCGTCACCCAGCGCGTCCATCGGCAGGCCAAGGCGGTTGATCCCGCTATCGACCATCAGATCACAAAGCCCGCCGCCAGCGTCTAGCCACAGCTGCGCCTGGTGGCGTGAGTTGATCACCGGCTTGGTTCCGGTCGCGAGCGCGTAAGCAGCGTCGCGTGCATCAAGCGGGCCATGCAGCACCGAAATCGAAGCGGGCGAAACGCAGCCCAGCAAATCAGGAACTTCGAGCCAATGCGCCACAAAGAAATCGCGCGCACCGGCTTCCCACAGCACCGGTACCGCAATACCTGAGCCCAGCCCATAAGCATCGGCCTTTACTGCTGCCCCCGCCCGTGCCGTGCCCGAAAGCCGGTCCAGCACGGCCCAGTTGCCGGCCAGCGCCTCGCGATCAATCCGCAGCCGCAGAGCCGCTTGAGGTGGTTCAGGTGGCATCGTCGACGAAGTCTCGCGGCTTCCCGTTGGGCAAGCCCCACCACGCCACCACCATGGCCACCAGCACTACCACCCAGGTGTACCATAACCCTGAATACGGATTGCCGGTCTTGGCGACGATGTAGCTGGCGATAAAGGGCAGAAAACCGCCGAAATAGCCGGTGCCGATATGATAAGGGATCGACATCGAACTGTAGCGCACCTTGGCCGGAAACATCTCGGTCAGCTGTGCCGCGACTGGGCCGTAAGTTGCCGCCGAAAGCACCATGAGTACCAGCAAGGAGGCAATTATCAGGGCCGATTGTCCCAGTGAGGGCGTGGTCTTGGTGACGCTGAACAGCTTCTCGCCCAGCTGAGCCTCGATCTGCGCCTTGCGGGCCTTGCCATCTTTCCAGTCGAGCGCATCCAGCGCCAGAGCACGCTCGCTACCGGCGGCCAGCACAAGCCTGTCTCCGGGTTCCAGCTGGTAGGCGATCCCCGCTCCGGCAAAATCACCCATCAGCTTGCCGCATTGGCTTTCCTGCACCGTGGCAAAGGGATTATAATTGCAGTCAGGCCCGCGAATAGTCCATTCGATTGAAGATCGTGCCCCTTCGGGCTGCGCGGCCGAACCCATCATCCAGAATGTCGGGAACAGCAACAGCAAGGTCAGCGCATAGCCGATCACGATCGGCTTCTTGCGCCCGATCCGGTCAGACAGTTTGCCGAAGTAGACGTAAAACGACATCCCGATCAGGGCCGCAATCCCGACCAGTATTTCCGCGTAAGTATCCTCGACATGCATCGCCGATTTGAGGAAATTGAGGCCCGAGAACATCGCGGTGTACCAGATCACCGTTAGCCCCGCTCCGATGCCGAACAGCGCAATCAGGATGCGGGTCTTGTTGCCGGGATAGGTGAAGCTTTCGACGAACGGATTCTTGCTCGTTTCGCCCGCGTCTTTCATCGCTTGAAATACCGGGCTTTCTGAAAGCTTGAGCCGCATCCACAGCGAAATCGCCAGCAGTGCAATGCTGAGCAGAAACGGTACCCGCCAGCCCCAGGCGTTCCAGGTTTCGGTGCTCATCGCCGCCTTGCAGGCCAGCACGACCACCAAGCTCAGCACAAAACCGCCGACTACGCTGGACTGGATAAAGCTGGTAAAATAGCCGCGCTTTTCAAACGGTGAATGCTCCGCCACATAGATTGCCGCGCCGCCATATTCGCCGCCCAGTGCCAGCCCTTGCAATATCCGCAGAAAGATCACGATGCCCGGCGCCCACAAGCCAATGCTTGCCGCCGAGGGGATCATGCCGACTCCGGCAGTGGCGATTCCCATCAGGGTTACGGTGACAAGGAAGGTATATTTGCGCCCCAGCCGGTCGCCCAGATAGCCGAATAGCACCGCGCCCAGCGGGCGGAAACCGAAACCTACCGCGAAGACCAGCCAGAACAGCAGCATTTCGAGCGCGGGGTTGCCGGTTGGGAAGAAGGTCTTTGAGAGGATCGCACCCAGCGTACCGTAGATGAAGAAATCGTACCATTCAAAGATCGTACCGGCCGATGATGCAGCAATCACCAGCCGCATTTCCTTGGCGGTTGGCTCTACGGTCACTCCGGTCGCAGTTTCAGCGTTCATCATTCCTGTTCCCTAAGGCTTTCTGGCATTGCTCTAACGAGGGACTGAGGCAGAAGGAAGCGCAGCCAGCGCGGCCTTCCAGCCCAGCAGGATCGCGCCGTGTCGGGCGGGGTAATTGCGCGCTGCGGCGATCTGTGAAAGCCCCGGCCACTCAGGCATCGGCGCATCGCCGCCCAGCCAGCGGGACAGGGCCTGTTCGCTTTCTGCGAGTGCCGGGAGGGTAAGCCCGAGAGCTGCCGCAGCGAAGATCGCGGCAGAAGCTTGTCCGATCGCACAGGCGTGGACGCGCAGTCCAATTCGCTCGATCGCGCCATTGCCAGCCAACTGCAAGCCTACTGCAACTTTGCTGCCACAGGTCGAAGACCGCGCCTCGCCCAGCAGCGGCAATGCAGCATCCCACGGCCACTGCGCCAGGCTGGTTGCCAGGGTAAGAACTTGCGGGGTGTAAAGCGCCGTCGCCGTTGGCACAGCCTATTTCTTGTCCTTCTTGGCTGCCGCAGACTTGGCTTCAGCCTCGATCGCATCGCGGCGGCGCTCACCGATCATCTTGACCAGGCCTTCGCTGCTGGCGTTGACCAGGGGATAACTACGCGATTGGGTGATCCATTGCGGCCTGCCGCCAACCCCCCACGCGACATCATAGCCAAGCATGACGACCGAGAAAGCGACGACGGTAATAATCGCCCCTTTCATCGTGCCAAAGCCAAAGCCTAGCAGCCGGTCAATCGGACCCAACACCGAATTTCGGCTTGCTTCGCCAAAGCTGTTGGCGAGCAATTTGATGATCGCATAAGGCAGTAACAGCAGGATAGCGAAAGCCAGAACTGCCGAGCCGGACGAAGTACCGATATAGGGGGCGAGCAGATTCGCAAGCGGGGTGTGGAGGTAGTGAATCGCGAAGAGCGAGATCACCCAAGCCGCGAGCGCCAGAATCTCTTGCACGAAGCCGCGCATGAAGCCGGTGATTGCGCCCAAGCCAACGAGCAGCAGTACGCCAATGTCAAATCCTGTCATAAGTTCAAGAAACTAGGCTTCGACCATGATCCGGTCAACGAGATTTGGCAGCAACGCCATTCCGGCATACCGCACAGAGCCAAGATCCTGCCCACCTGCGGGCGGTCCGCAGGCTTGGCCAAAGCCAAGTTTGGCGGCTTCACGCACCCGGATCGGCGCATGAGCGACCGGGCGAATCTCCCCCGCAAGCGACACTTCGCCGAACCAGACGGCATCTGCGGCAAGCGGACGGTCGGCCAGGGCCGAGACCAAGGCCGCTGCAACAGCAAGATCAGCTGCCGGGTCCGCTAGTCGGTAACCCCCTGCAACATTGAGATAAACTTCGCAGGATGAGAAGTTGAGCCCGCAGCGCGCCTCGAGCACGGCGAGGAGCATGGCGAGCCGCCCATTGTCCCAGCCGACAACCGCCCGGCGCGGGGTCGCCCCGCTGGCCAGTCGAACGATCAGCGCCTGGATTTCAACCAGCACAGGCCGGGTCCCCTCAATCGCAGGGAACACCGCGCTACCCGGAACGGGTTGGTCCCGCCCCGAAAGAAACAGCATCGAGGGATTGGCAACTTCTTCAAGCCCTGCCCCGGCCATTGCAAAAACTCCGATTTCATCAACCGGACCAAACCGATTCTTGAGGCTGCGGAGGATCCGGTACTGGTGGCTGCGCTCACCCTCAAAGCTCATCACCACATCGACCATGTGTTCCAGCACGCGCGGCCCTGCGATGCTGCCATCTTTGGTAACATGGCCAACCAGGACCAACGCAACGCCGTTTTCCTTGGCATAGCGGATCAGTTCAAAGGCACAGCCGCGCACCTGGCTGACTGTGCCCGGCGCGCCTTCGATCTGATCGGAATGCATGGTCTGGATCGAATCGATCACCAATAGCGCGGGCGGCTTCATCGCGCTTAGCGTGGTGACAATGTCGCGGACCGAAGTGGCCGCAGCGAGCAGGATTGGCGCAGCGGCCAACCCCAACCGATCGGCCCGCAGACGGACTTGCCCGGCCGCTTCCTCGCCGCTGATGTAAACTGCATCACCGCCGCCTTGTGCAACCAGCGCGGCGCTTTGCAGCAGCAGCGTCGATTTTCCGATGCCCGGATCACCGCCCATCAGGATTGCGGATCCCGGAACCAGTCCCCCGCCCAGCGCCCGGTCAAACTCCGCCAGCCCGGTTGAGCGGCGGCGGAGCAATTCGCCCGGTGCATCAAGCGGCTCGAACGCGATCGTGCGGCCGCCGGACGATAGATCATGCTTCGATGAAAACACCGTTTGTGGGGCCTCTTCAGCCAAGGTGTTCCATTCGCTGCAATCGGTACACTGGCCCTGCCAGCGGTTAGCAACACTGCCGCAGGCGGCACAGACATAGCGGCGTTTTGGTTTGACCATGAAATTAATCTAACGAGAACGGATCAAGAACGCAATTGCCAACTGCGCTGCACTGCGCCAAACATGCGGGATGCGGCAAAAGGAACTCCGGATCGCACTGGTCTGTTATGGTGGCATCAGCCTTGCGGTCTACATGCATGGCGTCACCAAAGAGCTGTGGCATCTTGCCCGGGCGAGCCGTGATTTTCTGGCCCGCAAGGAAGGCTCGGTCGGCGCGCACGGGGTATACGCTCACCTGCTCCAGCGAATCGAGCAGCACCACGGTCTGCGGCTGCGGGTGCTGCCCGATATTGTGGCAGGGGCCAGTGCGGGCGGGATCAACGGGGTGTTCCTGGCGCAGGCGATCCATTCGGGCCAATCGCTTGAGCCGCTGACCAAATTGTGGCTTGAACGCGCCGATGTCGATGTATTGCTCGATCCAGGCGCACGGCCATTTTCGCGACTGAGCAAATTCTGGGCGATGCCACTGGTGTGGTTCATGCTGACCCGCCCAGGAAACGCTATTTCTTCCAGCGTTGCCCCTGAAACAAGGGTCGAAGTCCGGGCCAAGCTGTCCCGCCTGATCCGCGCCCGCTGGTTCGCGCCGCCGTTCGGCGGACTGGGCTTTTCGCAGCTGCTGGCTGAAGCGCTGGATGCGATGGCCGCCTGCGAGAGCGAGCCGCCGCTGCTGCCCCCCGATCACCCGCTTGATCTGTTTGTGACTGCAACCGATTTCAAAGGCCATATGGAAGTGCTGCGGCTAAACAGCCCGGCCTTGATCGAAGAGAGCGAGCACCGGGTTTCAATCGGGTTCCGCGCCTTAACTCCTAAACAATCCGGAGGCTCGCTCGCCTCGCCGCTGGAGCTGATTTTTGCCGCACGGGCAACAGCCAGCTTTCCCGGCGCTTTTCCGGCGTTGCAGCTGCGCGAGATTGATCAGCTGGCGGAGCTGCGCGGAACATCGTGGACCGGGCGTGAAGCGTTTATCACTAGGGTGATGCCCGAACATACCCGCCGCAGCGAGACCGATGGAGTTGCGCTGATCGATGGATCGGTGCTGGTCAATGCGCCGTTCGCCGAGGCGATGGACGTGCTGCGCGATCGCCCGGCCCAGCGCGAAGTTGACCGGCGGTTTGTTTATATTGACCCCCGTCCGGATGAAGTTGGCGGGATGCCGCGCAGCGATCCGCGCCCGCCGGGGTTTTTCTCGGTGATTTTCGGTTCTCTGTCCTCGATCCCGCGCGAGCAGCCGGTGCGTGACAATCTGGATCAGATCGCTCGTCATTCGCGTCATCTGACTGGGCTGCGGGTGATAATCGACGCCCTGCGGCCAGAGGTGGAAGACGCTGTCGAAAGACTGTTTGGGCGGACGCTATTCTTCGATCGGCCCACCGCCGGACGGCTGACCGGCTGGCGCGGCAAGGCGCAACAGGCAGCGGCGGAAAAAGCCGGCTATGCCTATCACGGCTATGCCCAGGTCAAGTTTGCCGGGATTGTCGAGGCGCTGGCCGAGGTAATCCACGCCAGCGCGCCTGGCCTGATGCTGGCCGGGCCAGATCCGATTTCCGATCATCTGATGGCCCATCTCGCCACTGTCGGGCTGGACCGGATTTCGGCGATGCGTGGCGGAGCAAGCGAAAAAGCGATCGAATTTTTCCGCGATCATGATCTGGGTTTCCGGATCCGCCGGTTGCGGCTGCTGGCCCGGCGGCTGTCAACCGATTGGGAGGATATCGATGCCGCCCATCCCACTGCGCGCGAACATGCCCGCGATGCGGTTTATCAGGCGATGGCGCTGTATTTTGAACGCGAAGCGGCAACCGCGCTCGGTCCCGATTTCGGTGCGATTGCCATGCATGTGTTCGATGATCCGATGCAGGTGATCGATACTATCGCCGCGCGCCGTCAGCTGGCCGCAACCGACCTGCTCGTCGATGCCATGCTGGTCAAAGCGATGGGGGCGATTCCGCGCGACCTCAGGCGACGAATTCTGCTTATATTTCTAGGCTTTCCTTACTACGATACCGTCACGCTGCCGCTGCTGCGGGGCGAGGGATCATCCGAGTTCGAACCAGCCAAGGTTGACCGGATTTCACCCGACGATGCCAATTCGATCCGCGGCGGCGGGGCGCAGGACTGTCTGCGCGGGGTGGAGTTTTACAACTTCGGCGCCTTTTTCAGCCGCGCCTATCGCGAGAACGATTATCTGTGGGGCCGTCTCCACGGGGCCGAGCGGATGATCGATCTGGTCGTCTCTGCCCTGCCGACAGGAGCGCTGTTCGATCAAGCGGAGCTCAAGGACATCAAGCGTGAGGCGTTTCTGGCGATACTGAACGAAGAGGAAGGCCGCCTGATGACCGATCCGGCGCTGATCCCCACTGTCCGGGCCGAGGTGGTGGGCGACCAGAGCATGATGCGATAAAACTGAATCGCCTCATGCTCTATAGTTCTTTGTTGTCGCGTGATTTATTACGAAAAACCGGTTCCCACTTTTTCGCATCACGCTCTAATGCTTATGAGCGCGCGAGGCCGGCATGGCATCCAGACTTTGCCAGATCGCAGTTGCATAGACGTCCGCTGAAATGAAGCCGCCAGGCTTGTAGAGCGGCTTAAACGGATTGGCGGCAAGGAAGTCTGCCATCGTTTGTTTGCGCGCCCGGGCCGCGCGCACGGTTGCGATCGAGCCCGCGATCATATTGCGCCACGCCTGCAGATCAGCCTGGGTTGCAATTGGACCATGCCCCGGAATGATCTTCGTCGATGCATTGGTCAGCCTGAGGATCTGGTCGAGCGAGCTGACAAATTTTACCGCATTGCCGCCTGAACTTACATCGATGAAGGGAAAGCCAAGGCCGTTCATCATCAAATCACCGGTATGGAGCACATTGGCCTTGCGCCAGTGCAGCACCGTATCGCCGTCAGTATGCCCGCCGCCGGTGAATACCGCAGCTATATCGTCACCGTTGAGATGGAAAGTCAGCCCCTGCCCATAGGTCACAACCGGCAGGGCGGCCAGGGGTGCTGACGGAGTAACGTTTCCGGCAACATTGCCTCCTGCCGCCATGCGGACCCGAACATTGTCATGGGCAAAGATCGTGGCCCCTGCTTTGCCAAGGTTTTCGTTCCCGCCGCTGTGATCAAAATGCCAATGGGTGTTGACCAGATAGCGGACCGGCGTGGCACCAAGTCGGGAAACCGCCGCTGCGATCTTCTCGGTCAGCGGGGCGAATTGATCGTCGATCAGCACGGTGCCGTCCAGGCCATAGGACACGCCGATATTGCCTCCCAGGCCAAACAGCACAGCTACGCCTGGGGCCAAAACCTCAGCTTTGATCTCAACTTTGCTGAAATCGGGGGCTTGTGCCGCAGCGGGTGCTGCAATTGCTACGAGAGCGGCGGTTGTCAGTTGGATTGCAAGGAACGGGCGCATCAGTCAGCCTCCAGCAGGGATATGCGAAGCTATACTGCAGGTTCCGTTCGGGGAAGCCCCAAACTCAGCCTTTCCAGACTTCCGTCAGCCGCTCGAAAAAGCCCTTGGACTGGGGGCATTCCTCGCCGGTTTCGGTGGCCTGAAGCTCTTTGAGCAGCTCTTTCTGGCGGGCTGAAAGCTTGGTCGGGGTTTCCACCATGATTTCGACCACCAGATCGCCGTGCCCCCGGCCCTGCAGCACCGGCATGCCCGCGCCGCGCTTGCGCAGCTGCTTGCCGGACTGGATCCCGGCCGGAATGATGATCGTGTGGGTTTGGCCATCAAGCCCCGGAATCTCGATTTCTCCGCCCAATGCGGCGCTGGTGAAAGTAATCGGGGCGCGGGTGATCAGGGTCGTCCCGTCGCGCTCGAACACCGCGTGGCGGCGGATATGGAGAAAAATATACAGATCGCCGGGAGGCGCGCCAAACGGCCCGGCCTCGCCCTTGCCGGCCAGCCGGATGCGGGTGCCAGTATCGACACCGGGAGGAACAGTGACGTCCAGCTTCTGGGCTTGATCGACCCGGCCCTCGCCGCGGCAGAAACTGCAGGGCTTTTCAATCACCGCACCGCGGCCCTGGCAGGTCGGGCAGGTCCGCTCGACCGTGAAGAAGCCCTGCTGGGCGCGAACCTGGCCGTGGCCGCCGCACAGATTGCAGCGGCGTGTGCCTGTGCCAGGTTCGGCACCCTTGCCATCGCAGGGCTCGCAAGTGGCTGAAACTTCGATTTCGATCTGGGCGGTCTTGCCGTGGAACGCCTCGTCGAGGCCGATTTCCATATCATAGCGCAGATCGGCCCCGCGCCGCGCTTGCTGCCGCCCGCCGCCGCCAAAGGCACTACCGAAGATCGTTTCAAAGATATCGCCCAAGTCGGAAAAGCCGCCTGCGCCGCCGCCATTGCCGCCCATCCCGCCATTTTCA
>JANMKT010000017.1:0-17142 GCA_031372185.1 Novosphingobium sp. | reverse complement strand
GTCCAAGCGGATTTGACCAAAATGGCCCATCGCAGCGTTGGACAGGCTTGAAATAGAATAACTATTCCCGCACCTATCCGCCTCGCGCTGGACCATTTTGCTTCAAACCTCGATGGCGCGGTTAACAGGTCCTGACCCTAGCTGGAAGCCGCACCGGCCCGCTCCCCCGCGAAAGCGGGGGCCTCATGAGGCTGGACAGCAACCCATCGGCACAGGCCTGAGGTCCCCGCCTTCGCGGGGACACGCCATGCATCATGCTCTAACGCATCACGCACCCATCAGGCATCGGCGATCATCGCGGTGAACTGCACTTCGCAGGCGATCTTGCCTTCCAGCATCGCCTTGCCCCAGAACTTGCAGACCCGGGCGCGTTTTTGGACGAACCCGACATGAAGGTCGAGCAGGCAACCGGGCTCGACCGGGGTGCGGAACTTGGCCTGTTCGATCGCCATGAAATAGACCAGCTTGCCCGATCCCGCCAATTCGAGCGATTCGATTGCCAGAATGGCCGCAGCCTGGGCCAGAGCCTCGATCTGAAGCACCCCGGGCATGATCGGGCGGCCCGGGAAATGGCCCTGAAAGAACTGCTCGTTGAAGGTGACGGCCTTCACCGCATGGATCGTCTCACCGATCTCCAGCGACAGGACGCGATCGACCAACAGCATGGGATAGCGGTGCGGCAATGCGCCCAGAATCTTGCGGATGTCGTAAGCCGGGGCGGGTGCAGCCCCTGGTGCCGCACCCTGCCCTGATGGATCGCTCATCGCTGCCCCCCCCACACTTGGCCCCAATCGTTCGACTAGCGGCCGTCTGGCTGCGGAGTGGCGGGACGCGGCGCGGCCGGAGCGGCCGGGCGCGGTGCAGCAGCAGCTCCCTGTTGCTGGGCGCGCTGTTCACGCACCTGGCGCGGCTCCCAGCCCGCTGGCGGCACCAGCTGCGCATTCGGGATCAGCACATTGAGTTCGTCAAGCACCGCTGTGTTCATGTTATAGGCGGCATCTGCATAAATTACTGCCTCAGGCGTGATGATGAGGCCGACCCGCTTTTTTGCAGCAGCCTGGCTGATTGCCTTTTCTAGCTGCTCGTTGATCTGTTCCTCAACATAGGCCTCGGAATAGGCAACCGGCTGGAGAATCCGGTTGATCTCTTGCTGGCCAGCCTGCTGAAGCTGCTGGATCTGGGCATACTGCTGCTGAAGGGCGGCTGCATTCGGCGTTGCAGCGGCGCGATCGCGCTCAAACTTATCGGCCAGCGGCTTGAGCTGGGTCTGGATCGCCACGGCGCGGGCATTGGCCTGATCGATCTGCGGCTTGTAGGTTGTCGGGCGCTGCGCTTGCGCAACTTTGTTGGCGTTCGAATTGACCTTGATCGCTTCGATATTGGCAACGCCAAGTCCGGCTAACACCGGACTGCCTGCGGCAGGGGCTGTTTCCTTCTTGGCGGCCAGCGCAGGCTGGGCACTTAAGGCAAGCAAAAGGCTGGCACCGAGGATCGGCTTGAAAATGGTTTTCATCAGAATTGGGTTCCTACGTTGAATGTAAAGCTCTTGATATCATCGCCCGGTTGCTTGAGCAGCGTTTTGGCAAAATCGATCCGGAACGGACCGAACGGCGAATTCCAGTTGACCCCGATCCCGATCGAAACGCGCGGCTTGGCCGAATTGCCGAGGAACTCTTCGGTAAACGGCGCAATTCGCTGGCCCAGCGCGGTGTTGTTGGCCCTGTTCACGCCGGTCAAGCAAGTTGGCGGATTGGGGTTGATCGCGTTGGTCACCGACGATGTCGCCGTGACCGTACAGACCGGGTTGGTCGTGCCAACCAGCGACGCCGCATCGATCTGGGTGTATAACGGCAGGCCTGCGGCATTACGCTGCGGGATCAGGATGCCATTGGGAAACGGACTCGAGGTGGATACCGGTGTGTTGATACCCCAGACTGCCCCAGCATCGACGAAGATCGACGGACGCAGGCCTAGTTCCTTGGCACCAGAGCCCAGCGGAATTTCAAGCTCGGCGCGGGCGAGGTAATAGTATTTGCCGCCCAGCGCATCGTCCGACCAGCTATTACGGTCGGGATTGGGGCCGGGGGTAACCACTGTATCGGTCAGGTTGGTATCGAGATCGATAGTCGGCTTGCGCAGCACGCGCGGACCGACGCCGCGAATGTCGAAACCACGAATCTGCGGTTCGCCCAAATAGAACCGGTCGGTCAGCCGCACGCTGTCCTTGCCGGCAACCGCAGTGGATTCAAACGACTTGATTGCTCCGGCTTCTCCCGAGACCGAGAAGATGAACCCCTTGCCAACCGGCCAGAACTGCTTCGCATTGCCGCGCAGTCGGGCATATTTGACCGATCCGCCAAGCCCGGCAAAATCAGTCCCAACCGATGCCGATCGTCCACGCGACGGGCGCACGCGGTTATCGAGCGAATCGTAAATCAGTGACAGGCCAACGATCGAGCTGGTCCGTTTGCCCAGCGCTTCGCACAGATAGCGGCCCGCCAGCAGCGGATCGCATTCGAACAATGCGGCGTTCAAGCGGTTGGTGAAGAATTGGTTCCGGTCCAGCGTCACATCATCGATGTTGAAAGTGTAGCTGCCAACCAGCGACATGAATTCCGTCAGCGGCACGCCCGCGCGCAATTGCAGCCCGGTGGTGGATTGCTTGTAGGTCGTGTTGCGGGAATTGTTGAGGTAGTTGAAACTGTTGGAATCGCGCCGATAGAGGCTGGCTGCGGCAGAGATGTTGCGATCGAACAGATAGGGCTCGGTAAAGCTCAGCTCGGCGCTTTTCGAATAGCGCGAATAGCTGACACTGGCGCCCACCGTCTGGCCGCGACCGCGGAAATTGCGCTGCTGGATCGAGGCCTGGAGGATGAAGTTCTCGATCGACGAGAAGCCGGCCGAGAGCTGAAGTTCGCCGGTGGGTTTTTCCTCGACATTGGCTTCCAGCACGATCCGGTCGGGCGCGGAACCGGGCTTCTGCTCGATCTCGAACTTTTCCTGGAAATAGCCGAGCGAATTGATCCGCGCGGTCGAACGCTTGACCTGGAGCGAGTTGAACGCATCGCCCTCGGCCAGGCGGAACTCGCGGCGGATGACCTTGTCCTGGGTCAGGGTATTGCCGTTGACTTCGATCTTTTCGACGTAAACCCGCGGTGCCTCGGCGATCTGGAAGACCAGACCCATGGTCAGCTCTTCCTTGTTGCGATCATAGTTGGGACGAACATCGGCGAAGGCATAACCAAAGGTGCCGGCAGTCTCGTTCAGCCGCTCGATCGTGTCTTCAACCAGCTTGGCGTTGTACCAATCGCCCTTCTTCATCGGCAGCTGGGTGGCGAGGCGTTCGCTGTCGAAATCGCGGAGCTGGCTATCGACTTTAACCTCGCCAAATTTGTAGCGCTGGCCTTCTTCCACCACATAGGTGATGATAAAGTCTTTCTTGTCCGGGGTCAGTTCTGCAACCGCCGAAACCACGCGGAAATCGGCGTAGCCCTTGGTCAGGTAGAACTGGCGCAGCTTCTGCTGATCGAACGCCATCCGATCCGGATCATAGCTGGTGCCCGAACTGAAGATCTTGGTAATTCCGGAAACCTTGGTGACCATCTCGCCGCGCAGATCGCCGTCCGAGAAATTCTCATTGCCGATGATATTGATCTGACGGACCTTGGACTTGGGCCCTTCGGAGATTTCATAGACGATATCGACGCGGTTCTGATCCAGCTTGACCATCTTCGGCTCTACCGAAGCGGCAAACCGGCCCTGGCGCTTGTACAGCTCGATAATCCGGGCAACATCGGCGCGAACTTTGGAACGGGTGAAAATCTGCCGTGGGGCCAGCTTGATCTCGGGCGTGATCTTGTCTTCCTTGAGCCGCTTGTTCCCTTCCAGCACGATCCGGTTGACGACCGGGTTTTCCTTCACCTCGATTGCCACGGCACCATTATCGTTGCGGATCTGAACGTCGGTGAACAGCTCGGTCGCGTAGAGATCCTTGAGCGCCTGATCGGCTGCAACCTGGGTATAGGGCTGGCCAAGCCGCAGCTTGATGTAGGAGCGGATCGTATCGGGTTCGAGCCGCTGGGCACCGGTTACGGTGATCGACTGGATCAATACTTCGGCCTCAACCGGAACCGGAGCAATGGTTGCAACAGTAGCAGGCACTGACGTCTTTTGGGCAGCCTTCTGGGCCTGCGCTGCGGCGGGGACGGCGGCAAGGATCGAAGTTCCAAGCAAAAAAGCTGCTAGTCTGGTTCCCGTGCGGCCAGATTTTCCAGCGCAACCGGTATCACTGCGAACCATCGTGTATCCAATCATCAACACGGAATATCCCGTAATTCTGTATAGCAGGATCGGCCCACCCCCGTGCGAGGCCGCGCTGGCTGCAGACAAGTCGTCGCCCTCTGCCCGATGCTGCCATCCCAATCAAGCAGAGTTGCCTTATTTTCCGCAGTTCCCAGCTTGTGCAGCCTAACTCGCAAACAGCGGAAGCGAGGCCAGATCATTCAGCGTGACGAACAGCATCAAAGCCAGCACGAATGCAAAACCAGTGCGGAACGCCCATTCCTGACCACGCGCACCAATCGGCTTCCGGCGGACCGCTTCAGCGGCGTAGAAAGCCAGGTGCCCGCCATCAAGCGCAGGGATTGGCAGGAGGTTGATGAATGCCAAGTTAATTGAAATCAGCGCCGCAAAATAGACGAACTCGGTCCAGCCGAGCGAGAATTGCTCACCTGAGAATTTGGCGATCTTGATCGGCCCGCCAAGCTCTTTGACCGAGCGTTCGCCGGTGAAGATCTGGCTGATCCCCGTCACCATCATCCGCACGATGCCAAGACTCTGTTTGAACCCAAGACCGACCGCTGCGACCGGCCCAAGCCGTTCTCGCACTATAGTGGGCGAACGGATCCCGATCAGTCCGCGCCGGGCTTCATTGCCGAACTCGTCCGTCTGGACGTCTGAGGCGATCTTGACCGGGATGGTCAGCAGCTGCTCGCCGCGCTGCGCCACCATTGTGACGGTTCGCCCGGGGTAGATCGCAATATGTTGCGCCACTTCGCCGAAGCTAGCGATGGGATCGCCGTCGATCGACACGATTCGATCACCGAGCTTCAGCCCGGAAGCCTGCGCAGAAGAAGGCTCGGCAAAGCCCTCAATTACCGCCGGGGCAACCTGGCGGCCATAGGCTACATTGAAAACCGCGAAGATCGCTACCGCCACAAACAGGTTCATCAGTGGCCCAGCCAGCACGATCAGCGCGCGCTGCCAGAGCGGCGCACCCTGGAAAACGCCCTTGAGCTGTTCGGGCGAGGCATTGGCAAGGGCCGGGTCGGGGACGCTGGCGGGGTTCATATCGCCCGCAAACTGGACATAGCCGCCCAGCGGCAACGCTGAAAGCTTCCAGCGGGTGCCGCGCTGGTCGGTCCAGCCCAATACTTCCTTGCCGAAGCCGATCGAGAAGGCGTCTGCCCTCACGCCAAACAGGCGCGCAACCAGATAGTGGCCCAGCTCATGCAACAAAACCAAGGGACCGAGCACCAGAAAAAAAGCACCGATCATCATCAGAATAGACGGGGAATGGACCAATTCAGACTAACTCCAGCAACCTGCGGGCGTGGACCCGCGCCTCGGTATCGATAGCTATCACATCCGCCAGCGAAGCCGGGGCTGCGGGAGCATAGCGCGTTAACACTTGCTCGACCATTACCGCGATGCGGGTGAACGCGAACTGACAATTCAGGAACGCGGCCACCGCAATTTCATTGGCAGCATTGAGCACCGCCGGGGCGGCTCCGCCGGCTTCGGCAGCGGCCCGGGCGATCCGCGTGGCGGGAAAGCGCAGCTCATCGGGCGCGCGAAAGGTCAGCTCGCCAATCGCAGCCAGATCCAGCTGCATGCAGGGTGTCACCATCCGGCTCGGCCAGGCCAGCGCCGAGGCAATCGGCACCCGCATATCGGACGGGCCAAGCTGGGCCAGCGTCGAACCATCGGCATATTCGACCATTGAGTGAACCACCGATTGCGGGTGGACGATAATCTTGAGTTTATCCAGCCCGACCGGGAACAGATAATGCGCCTCGATCAGTTCCAGCCCCTTGTTCATCATGGTGGCGCTGTCGACGCTGATCTTGGCGCCCATGTCCCAATTGGGATGCTTGACCGCCTGAGCCGGGGTAGCAGCCGCGAGTTGTTCCAGCGTCCAGTCGCGGAACGGGCCGCCGCTGGCGGTGAGGGTTATGCATCGCACATTTTGCAAGCTATTGCCAGCAAGACACTGAAATATAGCATTATGCTCCGAATCTACCGGTAGCAATGTCGCGCCGTGACGGGCGACCGCAGCGATCATCACTTCGCCTGCAGAAACCAGCGCTTCCTTGTTGGCGAGCGCGACAGTACCGCCCTGCTCGATTGCCGCCATGGTCGGCGCAAGCCCCGCACAGCCGACGATCGCGGCGAGGGTGAGATCGGCGGGGCGGGAGGCGGCTTCGACCAGCGCCGATGCCCCGCCCGCAGCTTC
Organism: Novosphingobium sp.; assembly: GCA_031372185.1. Lineage (GTDB taxonomy): Bacteria > Pseudomonadota > Alphaproteobacteria > Sphingomonadales > Sphingomonadaceae > Novosphingobium. The sequence goes on along the minus strand of JANMKT010000017.1, from coordinate 10,628 downwards.
GATCCCCGATCCGGTCAGCGCATCGCGCAAAGCGGGCAGACAGCTTTCATCGCCAACCACCGCCAGCTCAGCCGAAAATTCCCGCGCCAGCTTGGCCAGTTCCCCAGCGTTGCTGTTGGCGGTCAGCACAACCACCCGCCATTTGTCCCGCTCGCGCCGGATCAGATCGAGCGTGGAAGCACCGACAGAACCAGTCGCGCCAAGGATGGAGATGGTGCGGGTCATTCAATTCAGCCCGAGCCAACCGACCAGCATCAACAGCACCCCGCCAACCGACAGCAGCGATAGCAAGCCATCCACGCGATCGAACAGACCGCCATGACCCGGGATCAAATTACCCGAATCCTTCACTCCGGCGCGGCGCTTCATCCAGCTTTCGAAAAAGTCTCCGGCCTGCGCCAGGATTGCCGCGAGTGGCCCCAGAATGAGCAAATCGGGCAGACTGGCCGACCAGTTGAGCTGCAAGAGGTATTGCGTGCCCAGCCAAAGCGCCAGCGTCGCCGCAACCATCCCGCCGCCCAGCCCAGCCCAGGTTTTCGATGGACTGATCGCGGGGACAATCTTTGGTCCGCCGATCAACCGGCCCGAGAAATAGGCGCCGACATCGGTTGCGATCACCACGATCAGCGGCACCAGCACAATTGCACGGCTGCCATACATCTCGTGACGCAGGAGCAGAAGGATCAGCGCGGCAATGCCAATATAGGCCGTACCGCCGAGCATCCAGGCTGCTCGCAGTCGGGGCGCAGAGGTTATCGCATAGGCCAGTGTGCGCCATTCCCACAGCACCCCAAGCGCAATCGCCATGACGAACAAGACCCATGACCACCCCCCCAGCCACAGCGCAGTCCCGGCCACCGCGATCATCACCACAGCTGAGACGACACGCACTCCGAGGTCGGATTTCTTGGGCTGGGGGTCAGTCACGCTCGCATCCTCCCCGGCCCGGGGAGGGGGACCGCCGAAAATGGTGGTGGGGGCTCTCGTCCGGGCGCGACTGCGAGAGGGCGCGCCATCAGGCCAGCCCCCTCCACCATGCTCCGCATGGTCCCCCTCCCCGTTTCGGGGAGGATTTTAGCGCCCGCCATAGCGCCGCTCCCGCTTTGCAAACGCTGCCAGCGCCTGTTCCAGATAGGTCGGGGTGAAATCGGGCCACAGCACATCGGTGAACCACATTTCGGCATAGGCCGTCTGCCACAACAGGAAGTTGGACAGCCGCACCTCGCCCGAAGTGCGGATCAGCAAGTCGAGCGGAGGGAGGCCGGCGGTATCGAGTTCCGCTTCGATCGTCGCAGGTGTAATCGGGCCCTTCAGCGCAGCCTTGGTCGCAGCCCGGGCGATCTCGTCTTGCGAACCGTAATTGAGCGCGATCACCAGCCATGTGCCGTCGTTGCTACCCGTTTGCACAAGCGCGTCATCGATCATCGCAACAATGTCCGGCGCGAAGGCAGTGTAGTCACCAATTACCTTCAATCGGATGTTGTTGGCGACGAATTCGGCAAGGTCGGCAAGGATATAGCGCCGCAGCAGCCCCATCAGCGCTGAGACTTCATCCTCGGGCCGCTGCCAGTTCTCGGTCGAAAAAGCGTAAAGCGTCAGCGCCTCCAACCCCATGTCGCGCGCCGCCCGGACCAGAGTCCGAACCGCCTCAACGCCTCGGCTGTGGCCCACTGCGCGCGGCAAATGGCGCGCCTTGGCCCAGCGGCCATTGCCATCCATGATGATCGCAACATGGCGGGCTCCATGACCCTCGCCACCGCCCGAAGAGGCCGCCGCGCTGCTCACTGCGTCATGATTTCCTTTTCCTTGTGCGAAGCGGCCTCATCAACTGCCTTGATGATCTCGTCGGTCAGCTTCTGAACTTCGGTTTCGGCGCGCTTGCGCTCATCTTCCGAGATTTCCTTTTTATTTTCATCGGTTTTGAGCATTTCCATGCCATCGCGTCGAACATTGCGAACCGCGATCCGGGCCTTTTCGGCATACTGCCCCGCCAGCTTCGCCAACTCCTTGCGGCGTTCCTCGGTCAGGTCCGGGATCGGCAAGCGCAGCGTGTTGCCATCGTTGATCGGATTGAGCCCGAGGCCAGCCGAACGGATCGCCTTTTCAACCGGACCGACGTTCGATTTATCCCAGACCTGCACCGAAATCAGGCGCGGTTCGGGAACCGAAACGGTGGCCACCTGATTGAGCGGCATCCGGCTGCCATAGACCTCGACGGTAACCGGATCGAGCAGTGCGATATTGGCCCGGCCGGTTCGCAGGCCCGAAAGATCGCCCTTCAGCGCCTCAACCGCACCCTTCATCCGCCGTTCGAGATCGGCCTTATCATATTTGGCCATGGGTTACGCTTCCTCTTGCACTATCGTTTGTATGCCCTGCCCCGCCAGAACCTTGGCGAGATTGCCTTCCTCGCGGATCGAGAAGACCACGATCGGGATCTTGTTATCACGGCACAATGCCACTGCCGAAGCGTCCATCACCTTCAGATTATTAGCGAGCACTGTATCATAACTCAATGTTTCATAACGGGTTGCTGATTTGACCTTCTTGGGGTCGGCATCATAGACGCCGTCCACGCTGGTTCCTTTGAACAAGGCGTCGCACTTCATTTCCGCAGCGCGCAGGGCTGCCCCGCTGTCGGTGGTGAAATAAGGGCTGCCGACACCGGCTGCAAAGATCACCACCCGGCCCTTTTCAAGGTGTCGCTCGGCGCGGCGACGGATCACCGGCTCGCACACCGCATCCATCTGAATCGCGGACTGGACGCGGGTTTCGACCCCGATCTGCTCCAGCGCATTCTGCATCGCCAGCGCATTCATGATCGTGGCCAGCATGCCCATGTAATCCGCCTGCGCCCGGTCCATGCCGGCCGCGGCGCCGGCCATGCCGCGGAAGATATTACCCCCGCCGATCACCAGGCACAGCTGGAGCCCGGTTTCCTTGGCCGCCTTGACCTCAGCAGCCAGCCGCGCGACGAACAGCGTATCGATCCCGTACTTCTGTTCGCCCATCAGCACTTCGCCTGAGAGCTTCAGCAATATGCGCTTGTATTTTGGCATCGACATCGTTGGGTCTCGCTTTGAGCGATAGGTTGGCGGTGCAATAGGAGCATGACTGGCCCCTGCCAAGCCCGCCCCTGTTTGAAGCGGGGAGCAAGCCCCGCCTATGCGAAGGGCGGCGCCCTTGCAGACGCCGCCCCCCAAAGCCCACCGTCGCGGGCTAACTCTAAATTTGGTCGGTTCAGGCAGACAGCGCTGCGACTTCGGCTGCAAAGTCGGTCACGGCCTTTTCGATTCCTTCGCCCAGCTGGAAGCGGACATAATCGACCAGTTCGATCTTCGTGCCGGCAGCCTTGCCGGCGGCTTCAACCACTTGGGCAATGGGCGTCTTGTTGTCCATCACAAAGATCTGGCTGAGCAAGGCATTGTCCTTGGCAAACTTGGCGACCGCGCCATCGACCATCTTGGCCTGCACTTCGGCTGGCTTGCCGCTTTCGGCCGCCTTTTCCGCCGCAATCGCCCGTTCACGCGTGATCATCGACGGATCGAGGCCATCGGCGTTCAGCGCTTGCGGAAATGCGGCGGCGATATGCATTGCGATCTGTTTGCCCAGTGGCTCAAGCACATCGGCCCCAGCATCGGACTGCAGCGCAACCAGCACGCCGATCTTGCCCAGATTGGGGGCGGCTGCATTGTGCATATAGGGTACAACGACCCCGCTGGTGACCGAGACGGTCTTCATCCGGCGCAGCTGCTGGTTTTCACCGATCGTGGCGACATTATTGGTCAGCTTGTCAGCCACCGTGCCGCCATCGGGATAAGCCGCCCCCTTCAGCGCTTCGACATCGTCCGAACCCTGGCGCAAGGCAACTTCGGTCGCCTTGCGCACGAAATCCTGGAACTGCTCGTTCTTGGCGACAAAATCGGTCTCGGAATTTACTTCGACGGCAACGCCTCTGGTGCCTGAAACGGCTACGCCGACCAATCCCTCAGCCGCACTGCGGCTGGACTTCTTGGCGGCAGCAGCCAGGCCCTTGGCACGCAGCCCGTCAACCGCAGCTTCAATATCGCCGCCAGCCTCGTCCAGCGCCTTCTTGCAATCCATCATGCCGGCGCCAGTGCGCTCGCGCAGGTTCTTCACGTCAGTGGCGGTGTAAGCCATTGCGTATATCCTTTTGAAAATTTTGGAAGCGGCCGAGCTGTCAGAGCCCGGCGCGCCTCCAGTGTGATATCCCCGGGCTCAAGCCTCGGCGGCGGGCTCTTCAGCTGTGGCTTCTGCCATGGCTTCTTCGACTACAACGGCTTCTTCGACAGCAGCAGGAGCTTCTGCGACGGCTTCAACAACCGCGACTTCTTCAACTACCGCGATCTCTTCCGGCAGCGGCTCGTCCATCGCGCCGATATCGGCACCCGAATCGACCACGCCTTCACGGTGACCCTTGGTCGCTGCCTGAGCAACCGCATCGCAATAGAGGCGAATGGCGCGGCTGGCATCGTCATTGGCCGGGATCGGGAAAGCAATGCCCGAGGGATCAACGTTCGAATCAAGAATGCCGACAACCGGAATGCCCAGAACATTGGCTTCCTTGATCGCCAGCTCTTCCTTGTTGGCGTCGATCACGAACATCACGTCCGGAATGCCGCCCATATCGCGAATGCCGCCAAGCGACATTTCAAGCTTGTCACGCTCACGGGTCAGTTGCAGGACTTCCTTCTTGGTCAGGCCTGTGGTGTCGCCCGAGAGCTGCTCTTCCAGCGTCTTGAGGCGCTTGATCGAACCGGAAATGGTCTTCCAGTTGGTCAGCATCCCGCCCAGCCAGCGGTGGTTGACGAAGTGCTGGCCGCACGCCCGCGCCGTTTGCGCGATCGGCTCTTGCGCCTGGCGCTTGGTGCCCACGAACAGAACTTTGCCGCCAGCCTGGACCGTAGCAGCGATGAAATCGAGCGCACGGGCCATCAGTGGCACGGTCTGCGACAGGTCAAGAATGTGAACCCCGTTGCGAGCACCGAAGATATACGGCTTCATCCGCGGGTTCCAGCGGTGGGTCTGGTGGCCGAAGTGCGCGCCGGCCTCAATCAATTGATGCATGGTAACGACAGGAGCCGCCATAGATATTTCCTTATCCGGTTATGCCTCTGGAAAGCTGGAACCGTGCGGAAAAGCCCGCTGCGGCACCGGTGTGGGCGCTTCCCATGTGGATTTGCGCCGGACGAAGACATGCGGTCAAATGACTCAATCCAGTCCGGACGCGACCGCCTCTAGCGCGGTTAGAAACGGAAATCCAGCCTTGAATGCGTTCAGGGCGACACATCGGCGTGAACCAGCCGCGCATAGCCCCGCAAAATAGCTGTTGACGAGATAGAACAAATAAGGAACATAGAGGGCACAGTGTTTGTCCGGGTGGAACAATTAGTTCGGAACAGACTTATCCACAAGCTGTCCACAGACTCATCAACGGGTCGGGCCAGCGGGATTGAAAAGGATTGCTGCGATGCTCGCTTTTGCTCTGACCACTCTGTTTGCAGCTGCAACTATGCTTGCGCTGGCGGCAATGGCGCAAAGCTGGCGCCAATATGGAACAGCCGCCCTGGTGGTTCGCGGCGTCCTGCAGCAGTGCGAGGCAACCCGCAGTTTTGATTACCGGATAATCTCACGTGATGCGGCCATGCCCACCCTGACGCGAATTCCGGCGCGGGTCATTGCGCTGCCGGTCAGGCCTTTGGTGCATCGTCCGTTGCGGCAGCCCGCGCTGCGCGCTGCCGCTTGACCCGCGAATAGCTGACTATCCCGACGGGCAGCAACGCCAGATATAGCAAGCATACCCCGATCAAGGTGAACCACGGCTCCGTCAAGGCGGCAGCGCCGACCAGACCGACCACCGCCAGCAGTTCGAGCCGCATGCTCCGCCGCGGGCGGATCGAGCCCCATGAGAGTGTCGCGACGCTGGAAATCATCAGGAAGGCAATCACTGCCAGCCATAGTCCGACCAGCACCGGTTCGCGAAACTCGGCCCGCCCGGTCACGATCCACAAGTAAAGCGGCAGGAATGCAAGGCCCGCAGCAGCCGGTGCAGGCACCCCGGTAAGAAAACCGGCCGATTTATGGGGCTGCTCCACGACATCGATCCGCGCATTGAACCGGGCAAGCCGCAAAGCGCAGGAAATCGCAAAAGCCAGTGAAGCGAACCAGCCCAGCCGCGGCAGATCTTCCAGCGACCACAGAAACAGGATCAACGCCGGCGCAACTCCAAAGGAGATCGAATCGGCCAGACTGTCGAGCTCAGCGCCAAAGCGCGATTCCGCCTTGAGCAACCGCGCGATCCGCCCGTCGATCCCATCGAGCATGCCGGCCAGAACAACCGCAAGAACAGACTTTTCAAACTCACCCGAAATGGCAAACCGAATTCCGGTAAGCCCCGCACAAAGCGCCGCAGCGGTAATTGCATTGGGAACCAGCGCGCGCAGTGTCAGCCCGCCGGACAATCCCCGGCCGCGCGGCAACTCGCCCGCTTCACCGCTCACTGGCTAACGCCCTCGATCAACAGCTGCTGGCCGAGTTCGGCAAGAATGGTTTCACCAGCGACCGTTTTCTGTCCCATCAGCACCCGCGGCTCGGTCCCGGCGGGAAGATAGACGTCAACCCGGCTGCCAAAGCGGATCAAACCAACCCGCTGGCCGCCTGCAAGGATATCGCCCGGCTTGACGAATGGCACGATCCGCCGCGCCACCAACCCGGCGATCTGGGTAAAGCCGATCATCAGCCCGTCGCCGCGCTCAATCAGAATGTGCTGACGCTCATTCTCTTCGCTCGCCTTGTCGAGATCGGCGTTGAGAAATTTGCCCGGGATATAGATCACGCGGCGCACCGTGCCACTGATCGGCGCACGATTTATGTGCACATCGAACACCGACATGAAGATCGAGATGCGGGTGACCGGCTCAGTCCCCAAGGCCGCAGAACCGCTGCCGTCATCGACCGAAAGTTCACGCGGGGGCGTAACTTTCTGGATCAGCGTGATCAAGCCGTCCGCCGGTGCAACGATGAACTGATCGCCCTGCGGGGTGATCCGCTGGGGATCGCGAAAAAAGGCCAGAACCCCGCCAACCAGCGCGGCGAGCGGCCAGGCGATAGTTTCCCACGCAAAAAAAGCCGCCAGCAGACAGGCAGCGCCTGCGATCAGGGCGAACTTGCGACCTTCAGGATGGACACTCGGCCAGCTCCAGCTGACTTCACCGCGTCCGCGATTATCTACGATTTCTCCGGGCATGCTGCGCACCTAGGCGCTCGCAGCCAAAGCGACAAGAGTGATTGGCCACGTGAAGCCAAGCTCTAGATCGTGCTTAATCAATTCTAAAGGACACATGCCCTAAGCGCGCCAAGATGGAGATTATTTCCAAAAGCGACAAATCTCTCGGCCTTGCGGCCGCCGTGGGCAATCGCGTCCTCGCTGACCTGCCGATCTATGTAATCACCATTCCGATTTTCGCGCTGTGCCTCTATCTGCTCAGTTCAAAAGGCATCTGGTTTGGGATGTCGACCATTTCAACCAATGCTCAATTCTTCATGGTGACCGGCCTGGCAATGCTATCGGCAGACTGCTTGAACACACTCTCGCGCCAACGCCCCGACCGCCCCTTCGCCCACCTGCGTCAGCGTTACCTTGTCCGACCCGCGATTGAAACGACCCTGCAACAGGTGCCGATCTTAGCTGTGCTAATAGCTTTCCTGCCATTTTTCTCCGCGATGAAATCAGCGATCCCCCTGTTCACGTCCTATACTTGGGATCGTACTTTCATCGAGATCGATCGCGCGCTGTTTCTTGGGCACGATCCCTGGCAATTGCTCCAGCCGGTTTTGGGCTACCCAATTATCACCGCCACGCTGGCGCTATTCTACCACCTTTGGTTCCTGCTGATTTACATCGGCTGCGTCAGCTTTGTGTTTCTGCCGATCGACAATTCGATACGTCGCCGCTTTGTGCTTACGTTCCTGCTGACCTGGGCGGTAGTTGGCGGCGCAATGGCGACAGCGTTCGCTTCTTACGGACCCTGCTTCGTCAAACCATTGCTGGGCTATACCGATTTTGACGCGCAGATGGGCTATCTGCGATCCGCCAACCAGATTTACACGGTGATGACCGTGCCGGTGCAGCAAATGCTGCTCGAAGGCCATCATACCAGCAGCCACAGCTTGGGAAGCGGGATATCGGCCATGCCGTCGATGCATATCGCCGTGGCATTCATCTTCTATCTCGCCTCACGCAGACTGTCGGCACCATGGGGCAAAGCCTGTCTGGCATTTTTTATCCTGATCTGGATCGCTTCGGTTCACTTGGCTTATCATTATGCGATCGATGGCCTCGTATCAGTGCTTGCGGTTGGCGCGATCTGGAAGGCATCTGGCTGGCTGTTTACCTGCTGGGATGCGTTGCTTGATGCCAGCCGTCATGGCCATAATATGCTGCGGGTGCCCTACCCGACCTTTCGGACGAAAACCGTTCCGGCCGAATAGCCGGCCCCAAACGAACAGATCAGCCCGGTATCGCCTGGAGCCAGATCCGTACTGTTAAGATGAAACGCAATGATCGAGCCTGCGCTCGATGTATTGCCATAGGTATCGAGCACCGTCGGGCTTTCATCCTCACTCGCTTCATGTCCCAGCACGCGCTGGGCGATCAGGCGGTTCATCCCCGCATTGGCCTGATGGAGCCACATTCGTCTAAGGCTCGCCGGATCAATGCCCAGCCGCCCGGCCTCTTCGAGGATCATGTTGGCGACCATCGGCACCACTTCCTTGAACACCTTGCGCCCTTCCTGAACGAACAGCTTGTCGGCAGCGTCGCAGGTTTCGGGATGGGCCCGGTTGAGGAAGCCGAAATTGTTGCGGATGTTGTTGGAAAACACCGTCTTCAGTTTCGTTCCAAGTATGCTCCAGTGCGGATGCGGAGCCATATCCTCTGCTTCAACCAGCACTGCCGTCGCTACGTCACCAAAGATGAAGTGACTGTCACGATCGCGCCAGTTGAGATGGCCCGAACAGATCTCCGGGCTGACCACCAGTACCGAACGGGCATTGCCTGATCGAATATAGTCCGCCGCCGTCTGGATCCCAAAGGTGGCCGAGGAGCAGGCGACATTCATGTCAAAGCCAAAACCCTCAATCCCCAAAGCCTGCTGGATCTCGATCGCCATCGCCGGATAAGGGCGCTGCATGTTGGACGCAGCACACAGTACCGCATCGACGTCTGCCACATCCCGCTCTGCCCGCGCCAGCGCATCCTTGGCTGCCGCCACGCCGATCTCGGCCAACACCGAAATTTCATCGTCGGGTCGTTCCGCCCAGCGCGGAGCCATGATCTGGGGATCGAGCAGCGGTGCCTTGCTCATCACATGGCGGGCTCTGATCCCGCTCGCCTTTTCGATGAACTCGACCGAGCTTGGCAGCAGTTCCATCACCTCCCCGGCTGCAATTGCCGTTGCATGGGCAGTGTTGAACTGCCCGGCATAGCGGTTGAAGCTATCGACCAGCTCGGCGTTGGTAATCGTTTCGGGCGGGGTGAACAGCCCGGTGGCGGAAATGACTGGGGTGATTGTGCTCATGCAGCAGGATTACCGAGGCTGGGCGAGATCGGCAAGACTTTGAGCATAGGACCGCGCATGTCTCGATCGCACCGATCATCCCCTCGATTACCGATGAATACCTCGAAGAAATCCTCTAACAGGCCGCCGCGCGCGGAGTGAACTCGGCCAGCTGTATCATGCTGCGTCTGCCCCATGAAGTCGTGCCGTTGTTCCGCGAATGGCTGGACGTTCATTACCCTGAGCGGGCCGGCAAAGTGATGGCCATCGTCCAGTCGGTCCGCGCCAATGAGTATGGGGGCCGTGACAATGATCCCGGCTTCTTCACCCGGATGAAACCGCAAGGCGTGTGGGCCGATGTGTTTCGGGCGCGGTTCCAGATTACCTGCCAACGGCTAAAGATGAACGAACAGCGGCTGAAGCTGGACTGCGCCCAGTTCCGGCGACCGAGTACCGATGGGCAGCTGCGGCTGTTATAAGGGTTCGATGCGGAGGGCCGTTTTTGGTCAGGCTGGGTCGCTGCGGGCCGCCTTGTCGATCAATTGCTCAAGAATGAAATGCGGCACGGTCAGGATCGACAACAGCACAAACGCTGTGGTTATGACGCCGGTGTCAACCGATACCGTGCGATCAGCCAAGAAGATCACGGCGGCGGCGGCAAACGACAGCGCCATCACTGCCCCGCCGATGAGCGCCTTCTTGCCATTCGAGGCAGGACCGGATTGGCACAGCGCCTCGCCCAGATGGCGCGGCGAATGCAGGCCGCAAAAGAACACTGCAAAGCCGGCCAAAGGCGGCAAAACCAACGCAGCCACCAGGCAGCAGATCACATCCAGGCCGCTTAGGCTTCCAGCGCGCATAAACGTCTGAAACCCGAACAGTAAACTGCCGAGCAGAGCCGGGATTGCGGTGCAGGCCAGCAGCGCAGCAATCGTGCCGCCATGTCCATCGCCGGTCAGCGTTTCAAAGATCGCCGCAACTTGCGCTGGATGGGCCAACGCCGGAAGGGCAATCAACGCCCAGCCCACCATCATGGCGAAGAACGGATCA